>JANOSS010000020.1:0-24049 GCA_031415995.1 Caulobacter sp.
CGGGACGCGATGGGCCATGGCCATCTCGACCGAGCGGGTCTGCAGAACCTTGGCCCCCAGCGAAGCCATTTCCAGCATCTCCTCGTACGAGATCTTGGCCAGTTTGCGGGCCTTTCTCTCGATGCGAGGATCGGTCGTGTAGACGCCGTCGACGTCGGTATAGATGTCGCAGGCCCCCTTGATGGCGGCGGCGATGGCGACGGCGCTGGTGTCCGAGCCGCCCCGGCCCAGGGTGGTGATGCGGCCGTCGCTGGTGACGCCCTGGAAGCCGGCGATCACGGCGATCTGGCCGGCCGCGAAACAGGCCTCCAGATTGGCCGGCGGAATGTCTTCGATACGGGCGCGGCCGTGGGCGGTGTCGGTGAGGATCGGCACCTGCCAGCCCAGGAACGAGCGCGCGTCCAGGCCCATATTGCGCAGGGTCATTGCCAGCAGGCCGGCAGTGACCTGCTCGCCCGACGCGACGATGGCGTCATATTCGTCGTCCGACTCGGGCAGGCCCGCGGCTGCGCGGCCTGCGCCGTCGGTCCAGGCCACCAGCTCATTGGTCTTGCCCGACATGGCCGAGACCACCACCGCCACCTGCTTGCCGGTCGCGACCTCGGCGGCGACCAGACGGCCCACCCGCCGGATGCGCTCCAGGTCGGCCACCGAGGTGCCGCCGAACTTCATCACCAGACGAGACACGTCTTCAAACCCTCGAACGATAGCGGTTTTTTCTTGCGCCCACCCGGCGAGATTGCTCCTCGCCGCGCAAGCCCCGGCCTTCTAGCGGCGCAACGGCGCAACGGCAATGTCGCGGCTGTGTCTTTTTTCGCACCCGATGTCGCAGGATCAAGGTCGTGATAGACAGGGACCATGACCCAAGCCGCCGACACCGCGCCCCCCTCCTGGTCCATCGACCCCGCCGACGTGGCGCGGTTCTCGGCCATCGCGGCCGAATGGTGGGATCCCAAGGGCAAGTTCGCGCCGCTGCACGTGTTCAATCCCTGCCGGCTGGCCTTCATCCGCGAGCAGGCGGTGGCGCGTTTTGACCGCGACCCCAAGGACCGCGCGCCGTTCGAAGGGCTGACCCTGCTGGACATCGGCTGCGGCGGCGGGCTGCTCAGCGAGCCGATGGCGCGGCTGGGCTTTACGGTCACGGCCGTCGACGCCTCGGAAAGGAACATCAAGACCGCCGCGACCCATGCCGCAGAACAGGGCCTGACAATCGACTATCGTCCCGCTACGGCCGAACAGCTGCTGGCCGAGGGCGCGGGGCCGTTTGATGTGGTGCTGACCATGGAGGTCATCGAGCACGTCGCCGATCCGGGCGCGTTCCTGCGCACCTGCTCGCAGCTGCTCAAGCCGGGCGGCCTGATGATCGTGGCCACCCTGAACCGCACGCTGAAAGCCTTGGCCCTGGCCAAGATCGGGGCCGAATACGTGCTGCGCTGGGTGCCGCCGGGTACCCACGACTGGAGGCAGTTCCTGAAGCCGGACGAGCTGCGCGCCTTCCTGGCCGGCGAGCCGGTTCAGATGCAGGGCCCGTTCGGCGTGACCTACAACCCCCTGACCGGCCGCTGGAGCCGGTCCACCGACAGCGACATCAACTACATGATGACGGTGACCCGCGACTGAGACCGGGAACCTTCACCTTCGCCGGGCTTTCCCTTGGCACAGGGACCCTGTGAAGGATTGGCGACCCCCTCGGGGGAGGCCGTTGATCCGTTCGACCGAACGGAGAGCACCACCATGACATCGAAATACATCGCCGCACTGATGGCCACCACGGTCGCCTTCGGCGCGGCCGCACCGGCCCTGGCCCAGACCGCCAGCGCCCAGGCCGCCTATCAGCAGCGACTGGACACCTATCAGGACCAGCGCGCCGACTATCGCACCCAGATCGCCGACTACGACGCCAAGCAGCGCGCCTACGAGAAGGACCGCGCCGCCTATGAGCGCTCGCGCCGCAATTATGACCGTCGCTATGGTGCCGGTGCCTATGACCGTCGTTATCCGCAATATGCGACGCGCTACTCTTCGGCCGGCTATCAGACCAGCAGCGCCTATTACGCCGAACAGGCCGCGTTCAGGCGCGATCGCGACCTCTATGAGCGCGACCGCCGCGCCTATGACCGCCGCTATGGCGCGGGCCGCTATGATCGTCGCCATCCGCAGATCGCCGCGCGCTTCAACATGAGCGGTGCCGGCTATGCCGATAACAGCCCCTACGACGCCCAGCGCGCCCAGTGGGAACGCGACCGTGCCGACTATGACCAGGCCCGCGTCGACTATGACCGTCGCTATGGCGGCGGCGCCTATGATCGCCGCTATCCCGACCATGCGAACCGTTACAGCGCGCCCTATGCCGGCGGTGAGTACGGGACAAACACCTCGTACAACGAGCCCTGCCGTCAGGACGCCAAGCGCAACGCCACCGTCGGCGGCGTGATCGGCGCCCTGGCCGGCGGCGTGGTCGGCTCCAACGCCGCCGCCCGCAACGCCAAGCCGGAAGGCACCGTCCTGGGCGCCCTGGTCGGAGCCGGCATCGGCGCCGCCATCGGCAACGCCTCGGCCAAGTCCAAGTGCGACACCCGCGGCAATTACTGGAGCTATGACGAGACGGTCCCCTACCGCGAGGCGGCCTATGACGGCGGCAACTACAGCAGCCGCAGCGACGAACGCTGCCGTCTGGCCCCCGCGCCGACGGAGTACGACGGTCGCACCGAGACGCGTTACATCCGCGTCTGCCCCGACGCTGAAGGCCGCTTCCGCGTCGAAGGCTAGCTGCAGGGCGGCGGGGGCTTTCGCCCTCGCCGTCGACCAGCGTCGGAAACCCGACCGTCGCCATAGAACCGATATGCGTCTGGGACGTTGTGACGGTCAGGGACACCACAAGAACAATCGGAGCCCGCCATGCGCGCGCAAACCAAAGCTATCGTTATCGCTCTTTCTCTGGCCTTCACGGCCTCGACCGTCGCCGTCACGGCGGCCGAAGCCCAGTCCGGCTCGCGCTATCGCGTCAAGGTCTGCAACAAGACCAAGGGCACCAAGGGCACGGTCATCGGCGGCCTGACGGGCGGTACGCTCGGCGCCGCTGTCGCCGGTGGCGGCAACAAGACCGAAGGGGCCATTCTGGGCGGCGTGGTCGGCGCTGTCGCCGGCAACCAGATCGCCAAGAAGAAGAAGTGCCACTACGAGTACCGCTATCGCCGCTAGAGCCCTTTCCGACCTGATGGCTTCATCAGGGCCGGACGAAAAGGGCTCTAAATCAAAAGTTTAGAGCGTTTTTCGATCCGATAACCGTTTCACACTTATCGGAAAACGCTAGGCCTTAGCCCAGAGCCGACCAGAACGCCCCGGTGAAAGCCGGGGCGTTTTGCGTCCTGAAAGCCTGGTCAGACCTGACCCAGCGCCTTGATGGCCACATAGACCGCCGTCAGCAAAACCATGATCGCAAACCCCCGCCGAGCCAGGGTTGCTCGCTTGGCGAGCGCTCTGGCCACCGGGAGGCCCGCAGCGGCCCCGACGGCCCCGCCAGCGATGAGCGCCAGGAACACTGGCCAATTCACGAGACCGGCGGCGGCGTAACTGAAGCTGGTCGCTGCGCCGAACAGGGCGACCGAGGCCAGCGACGAGGCCGCAGCATTGGCCAGGGTCATGCCAGTCGCGGCCATCAGGCCCGGTGCGATCAGAAATCCGCCGCCAATCCCGAAGAAGCCCGCTGCCAGGCCCGTTCCAAGGCCGATGGGGGCCAGTTTGAGGGTCATGGCGGCTGTGAGCCGCACATCCGGATCCCCGGCGCCCTTGCGCGGGAACAGCATCGACACCGCTATGGCAGCCATGACCCCAGAAAAGCCGAGGAGCAGGACACCGCCGTCCAGGCGCTTGGCGAGGTCCGCCCCAAGCAGGGCGCCGGCGAGTCCAGCGCCGGCAAAGGTCAAGGCGCAGGGCCACTTGACCGCGCCAGCCCGGGCCTGAAGGGTCAGGCCGACCAGGGCGTTGACGCTGACCGCCGCCGCCGAGGTGCCGATCGCCACATGCGGGTCGCGCACGCCGACCACATAGAGCAGCAGCGGCGTGGCCAGCACCGATCCACCGCCGCCGAACACGGCCAGCAGAAGACCAATCAGGGCGCCGCCCACTGTGGCGGCAAAGAGGGCGCCGGGGTCCATCCTTTCGCCCCTAACGCGCCGCCGGCCGGTTCCATGGCAACACGGCCAGAAGCCGCGCCATGCCACAGAAGCCGGTCGCGCCCGCCACCAGCAGACCCGCTCCCACGAAGGCGCTGAGCCCCACAAAGCCAGGGTGCACGGCCAAGGAAAGGCCGACGCCGAGCAGGATCAGCAGGCCGGCGATGATCTGCACCTGACGCATCATTTCCAGAGGTGCCTTCCGGTCCAGGGCAACGGGATGGCCGGCCTGGGTCCAGCCGTCCAGTCCGCCTTCGAGAACGAAGGCCTGGCCGTTGATCCGGCTGGCCAGTCGGTCACAGTTCGCGCCGGTGCGCATGCCCGAGCGGCAGGTAAAGATCACATCCTGGCCGGGCTCGATTTTCAGATGGGCCGACTCAAAGTCCGACAGGGGCCGTGACTGCGCGCCCTTGACGTGCGCGCGGGCGAATTCGTCGGGCTCTCGAATATCGATCAGCACCGCCGCTCCAGCCTTGAGGCGGGCGGCGACATCATCAGGCTTCAGGGGCTTCAGAGCTGTGGTCATGGTGGAGCCTCATGTCCGGGGGACAAAAGACCTCGGCAAGCGTTGTCACCACCCGTACCGCCGCCGGGTCAAGGATCCGGTACCAGACCGTCAGGCCGTCGCGGCGAGCCGCCACGACACCCTCCTCTCTCAACACCGCAAGGTGCTGCGAGAGCGCCGATTGCGAGAGGCCGACAGAGGGTTGCAATTGCCCCACCGACCGTTCGCCATCGACCAGCTGACACAGGATCATCAACCGGCGTTCATTGCCCAAGGCCTTGAGGAGCTTGGCGGCTCTTCCGGCGCTGGCCTGGAACTGGGTGATGTCGACATTGCCGAGATCGAACATGAGACTCATATATCAGTTGATTCTAATTTAGCAATGACTAATATATTGCCATGACCCAAGCCCAACCCACTCCGTCGCCGCTGTCGGTGCAAGCCTTCTTCGATGCATCGACCAACACCGTGACCTATCTGCTGGTCGATCCCGATACCCGGGCGGCCGCGATCATCGATCCTGTGCTGGATTTCGATCCAAAATCAGCGCGGCTGTCGACCGCCTCGGCCGACCGCCTGCTCGCGGCGATCGCCGATCAGCGGCTCACCCTGAACTGGATCCTGGAGACCCACGCCCATGCCGACCACCTGTCGGCGGCGCATCACCTGCGCGCAATGACCGGGGCCCGCATCGTGATTGGCGAGCACATAAAGGACGTTCAGCAGGGCTTCGGCGACCTCTTCGAGGCCGACGACGTCACCCCTGACGGCGGGGCCTTCGATCTGCTGGTGGCCGAGGGCGACGTGATCGCTCTGGGTGGGCGACAGATCAGGGTGATGCATACGCCGGGCCACACGCCCGCCTGCGTCAGCTACCTTGTCGACGATGCCGTCTTCGTCGGCGACACCCTGTTCATGCCCGACTACGGCACGGCGCGGGCCGACTTCCCGGGCGGCGACGCAGCCACTCTCTATCGCTCGATCCGCAAGATCCTGGCCTTGCCGCCCAAGACCCGGATTCTGGTGGGTCATGACTATCTTCCGGCCGGGCGTGAAACCTTCGCCTGGGAAACCACCGTCGGCGAACAACGCGCCGCCAACATCCATGTGCATGATGGCGTGGACGAGGCCGACTTCGTGACCCTTCGGGAAGCGCGCGACGCCACCCTGTCCGCCCCGACGCTGATTTTGCCGGCGCTGCAGGTCAACATTCGCGCCGGTGCCCTGCCCCCGGCCTCGCCCAGCGGCCGGGTGTTCTTGAAGCTGCCCATCAACGCGCTTTAGGCGCGCCGTCAGTTCACGTCCGTCTTCTTCGGCGGCGCGGGCGGCAGGGGCGCGACCTTGATGCCGTCGTCGATCAGGGCCTTGGCCTCGGCCGGCGTGGCCTGGCCGTAGATGCCGCGCTCCTCGGACTTGCCCTCGTGGATGTCGCGGGCCTCCTTGGCGAAGGCGTCCCCGACATTGTCGAACTTATCCTCCACATAGCGGCGGACCTCGCCCATGGCCGTCATCATCATCTCGCGCATCTTCGGATCGACAGCCGGCGCGGCCTTCTGGGCCCTGGTGCCGGCGACGGCGGGCGACATGATCTGCTTGGACACGCCCTTTGACCCGCACAGCGGACAGTCGACAAGGCCCCGCGCGCTCTGGTCGTCATAGTCGGACGACGAGCCAAACCAGCCCTCGAACGCATGGGCCTGATCACAATGGAGCGCGTACTTGATCATGATCTGAAGATGGGGATGGTCAGGGACCGGTAAAGGCGCGGGCGTTTTGGAGGGCGGGGATGGCCGCGCGCGCCTTGGGCACGGCGTCGAGGTCGAGCTCGGCCACAAGCACGCCGGGCTCGTCATGGTCAAGCACGCCGATGACCTCACCCCACGGACCGATGGCGATGGTGCGGCCCCAGGTGCCGCGCCCGTCCTCGTGGAAACCGCCCTGGGCGGCCGCCAGCACGAACGAGCCGGTCTCGATCGCGCGGGCCCGCAACAGGATCTCCCAGTGCGCCTGGCCCGTGGGCCGGGTGAAGGCGGCCGGGACCGTCAGGATCGTCGCGCCCTTCAGGGCCAGGGTTCGGTACAGAGCGGGAAAGCGCATGTCGTAGCAGATGGTCAGGCCGAAAACGCCCAGTGGGGTGTCGACGACCACGGCCCGCTCGCCCGGCTCGTAGGTCGCCGATTCCCGCGCCGTCTCGCCTGTCGGCAGGTCGACGTCGAACATGTGCAGCTTGTCGTAGGTGGCCACGATCGCACCCGTCGGATCGATTACCGCCTGGCGGTTGGCGGCCTTGCCGCCATCCTCGCGCAGCACCAGCGCCGAGCCGATGTCGATCCAGACGCCCAGCTCGACGGCCAGGTCGCGTAGCCCCCGGACGACGATGTCGTCTTCCAGGCTTTGCAGGGCCGGCAGCAGTCGGGCGCGGTCCTTCTGCAGGACGTTGGTCCCTTCGGGCGTCAGGATGAACCGGGCACCCTGGGCCGCCGCCTCGCGAACCAGCGGCGCGACATGGGCCAGCGCCGCCGCGTGGGTGGCGGGGGTCCGGGTCTGGATCAGGCCGACCCTCAAGGTGCCCTTTGAGCTCATGCGGCGAGGATCGCGTCCAGCTTGCCCTCGCGCTCCAAGGCCATCATGTCGTCGCAGCCGCCGATGTGCTTCTCGCCCACGAAGATCTGCGGGAAGGTGGTGCGACCCGAGCGGTCCATCATTTCCTGGCGCAGCTTGGGGTCCATGCCGGCTTCGACTTCCGTGAAGTCGGCGCCCTTTTCACCCAGGACCTTCAAGGCGCGGGCGCAGTAGCCGCAGAACGGGCGGGTGTAGATGGTGACTTTGGCCATGGGGATAACGAGTCTCTCCTTGTGGTCCTCATATAGGACGCGCTTGCATTTCTGTAACGCGCGCCACGACGGCCAGGGTCACTTCGGCCGCGCCCGCCGCTTTCAAGGCCCGCGCGCAGCCCTCGGCCGTGGCACCGGTGGTCAAAACATCATCGACCAGCACGATCCTGCGCCCAATCACGCGGTGGCGACGCGACTCAGGGACCACGAAGGCGGCGGCGACGTTACGACGGCGGCCAGACGCCGACTTGCCGCCCTGGCTGACCGTGTCGCGCTGGCGGATCAGGGCGTCGGGCAGATAGGCGACACCGCTGGCCCGCGCCAGAGGCCGGGCAATCTCGGCGGCCTGGTTGTAGCGGCGGCGCAGCAGGCGTCCGGGGTGCATCGGCACCGGGGCGATGGCGTCGGCCCCTTCCAGAAGCGGCGCGGCGGCGCGCGAGAGCCAGCCGGCCATCAGGCCAGACAGGTCGGTGCGATCAGCGTGCTTGAGCTTCAGGATCAGGTCGCGGGAATGTTCATCATAGACGCAGGCCGCCCTGGCCCGGGAAAAGGCCCTCGGGCGAGCCTGGCAGGCCGGACAATGCTCGACCGCGCCGCTGTCGAACGGCAGGGCCAGACCGCAGCCGTCGCAGACCGGATCGTCAAGAAAGGTGACCAGGCTCCAGCGCTCCGCAGACAACCCGCGGGTCTGGGCCGGGCCGCCGTCAAAGGTCCGGGGCGGCAGAAGCAGATCGAGCAGACCCCTTCCGAGACCTCTCAGACGCGGCCCCGCTTTCCATATCGGTTCGAAATCGCCATGTTCCGCCCGCATGACCGCCTCGCCCCTCCTCTTCGACCGCGACCTTCTCAAGGTCCGTCTTGACCGCGCCGCGCCTGACTATGGGTCGGCAGACTTCCTCAAGCGCCGGACGGCAGAGGATGTCGTCATGCGGCTGGAGACGATCCTGCGACGCTTTCCGGTCGCCGTCGATCTCGGAGCGCGAAACGGCGCTTTCTCACAGGCCCTGGCCGCCAGCGACGCCGCCGCCAATATCGACGTGCTGTTCCAGACCGACCTGTCGGCGCGGATGCTGGGGGCCGGTGATGGCCTCAAGGTCGTGGCCGACGAGGAGCGCCTGCCGTTCGGCGACGCGACGCTCGACCTGGCCGTCTCGACCCTGTCCCTGCACTGGACCAACGATCTGGTCGGGGCCCTGATCCAGATCCGCCGGGCGCTGCGGCCCGACGGCCTGTTCATCGGCGCGATCTTTGGCGGGGCTACCCTGACCGAACTGCGTCAGGCCCTGCTGCAGGCCGAGGACGAGGTCAGCGGCGGCGCGTCGTTCCGCGTCTCGCCGTTTGCCGACGCCATCGACGCGGCAGGTCTGCTGCAGCGGGCCGGCTTTGCCCTGCCGGTGGCGGACGTGGATCGGGTCAAGGTGCGCTACGGCCACCCGATCGAGCTGCTGCGCGATCTTCGCCGCATGGGCGAGACCAGCGTGCTGCTGGACCGCTCGCGCAAGCCGATGGGCCGGCGGGTGCTGGCGCGGGCGATGGAAATCTATGTCGAACGCTTCGCGCAGGCCGACGGCCGCGTCCCGGCGACGTTCGAGATCGTGGCGGTGACGGGCTGGGCGCCGCACGCGAGCCAGCAGAAGCCCCTGCGGCCCGGCTCGGCCAAGATGCGACTGGCGGATGCCCTAGGGGTTCAGGAACAATCGGCGGGCGAGAAGCCTGGCTAGAGTTCCGTCCTGACTGCGTCAGTCCGGAGCTCTAGGTTTTTGCTCTACGCATTTTCTTCACGCGAAGCTGAATCCACTTCGCTCGAAAATGCTCCGGCTAGAGCATCGCGCGGAAAAGTGGATGCCGGTTTTCCGCAAAAGCGATGCGAAAACAAAAAGCTAGAGTGGGGCGTGCGATTCCCTTTTCGCGCGCCGCTCTAGCTGCCGTGCGTCGAGGCGATGGCGGTGGAGGTCTTTTCGAAGCTGGTCTTGATGCCGCCGCTCAGCATGGAAACGGCGCTGATGATGGCGATGCACAGGCCGGCGACCAGCAGGCCCACCTCGACGGCCGTGGCGCCGCTCTGGTTGCGGCCAAAGCGCGTCAGAGCAGATCGCGCAGCCACGCCACCAGCGGAATGTCCGCCGGGGGCATTGGATAGTCGGCCAGTTTGTCCGGCTTCACCCATGCCAGCGCCTCATGTTCCTTGCGCGTAACCAGGCCTTCCCAGCGGCGCAGCAAGTAGAGTGGCATCAGGAGGTGAAAAGACTCGTAACTGTGCGACGCGAAGACAAAGGGCGCCAGGCAGGATTGAGCGACCGTGATCCCCAGCTCTTCTTGCAGCTCGCGGATCAGGCATTCTTCGGGTGTTTCGCCAGGTTCGACCTTGCCGCCAGGAAACTCCCACAGCCCGGCCAGTTGCTTGCCTTTCGGCCGCTGGCAGATCAGCACGCGGCCATCGACATCGATCATGGCGGCGGCGGCGACGAGGACAGTGGGCTTGGTCATCAGAGGGGTTTGGCGCGGAGAAACCGGGCTGGCAAGACCTCGGTCGCATCGTCGCCATATTGCCTTCGTAGCTTCACCGGAGACGCTGGAGATGACTGCATGTATCGACTGATCGCGACCGTCGCCGCAGGGGCAAGCCTGCTGGCTGCCGCCCCGGTTCTGGCCCAGACCCAGCCGGAGGAAGCGGCCGTCCGCGCGACGCTGGAGCACTATCTGGCAGGCCACGCCACCGGCCAGCCCGAGGAATTCCGTCAGGCCTTCCACGACGAGGCGCGTCTTCAATGGATCCGGGACGGTGCTTACGGGCAGCGCAGCGACGATGACTATATCGCGGGCGCCAGCGGCAAGCCTGCCGGGGATGAAGCGCAGCGCAAGCGCTGGATCGAGTCGATCGACATCACCGGCTCTGCCGCAAGCGCAAAGATCATCCTGGACTATCCCAACGCCGTCCTGACCGACTACATGCAGCTGTTGAAGACGCCCGAGGGCTGGAAGATCGTCAACAAGATCGTCGACGCCAAGCCCAAGCCCAAGCCCTGAAATCCCGACGGGAAAGGGCTCCGCGCAGGGGGTGCGTCCCCGCACCCCTTGACTTCGCACCTGCAATAAACGACACAAGCCACGCGCTCTTAGGCGCTATCGGCGCTCCAGTCGCGTGAAGGTCCGTTTTTCGGATCAGCCTGTCGAGCGCCATGAAACGTCCATAAGACCGCCCGGGCCACGCGGGGCGCTCCCCAACCGACCCGTCCCATGGACGAGCCGCGCGAGGACCGCGCGCGCCGTCATGCGGCATTGTCTGAAAGACAGCCAACTTGACTCAATTCACCGACCTTGGCCTGGCCAAGCCGCTCCTCAAGGCCCTGGCCGACAAGGGCTACACCACGCCCACCCCGATTCAGGCCCAGGCCATCCCCACCGTGATGACCGGTCGCGACCTGCTGGGCATCGCCCAGACCGGCACCGGCAAGACCGCCGCCTTCGCCCTGCCGATCCTGCATCGCCTCGCCGAAGACAAGAAGCCGGCCCCGCGCCGCGGCTTCCGCTGCCTGGTCCTGTCGCCGACCCGCGAACTGGCGACCCAGATCGCCGACAGCTTCCGTGACTATGGCAAGCACATGGGCCTGACCGTCGCCACCATCTTCGGCGGCGTGAAATATGGCCCGCAGATGAAGGCCCTTGCGGCCGGCGTCGACGTGGTCGTGGCCACCCCGGGTCGCCTGATGGACCACCTGGGCGAAAAGTCCGCTCACCTGAACGGCGTCGAGATCTTCGTGCTCGACGAAGCCGACCAGATGCTGGACCTGGGCTTCGTGGTGCCGATCCGCAAGATCGCCTCGCAACTGCCCAAGGAACGCCAGAACCTGTTCTTCTCGGCCACCATGCCCACCGAGATCGGCAAGCTGGCCGGCGAGCTGCTTAAGAACCCGGCCCAGGTATCGATCACCCCGTCGGCCACCACCGTCGAGCGTATCGACCAGTCGCTGATCTTCATCGAGGCCCAGCGCAAGCGCCCGCTGCTGGCCGAACTGCTGGCCGACAAGGCCGTTGAACGCTCGATCGTCTTCACCCGCACCAAGCGCGGCGCCGACCGGGTGGCCAAGTATCTGGTCGCCAGCGGCATCGAAGCGGCCGCCATCCACGGCGACAAGACCCAAGGCCAGCGCGAACGCGCCCTCGCCGCCTTCAAGGCCGGTGACGTCAAGGCCCTGATCGCCACCGACATCGCCGCGCGCGGTATCGACGTCAACGACGTCAGCCACGTGTTCAACTTCGAACTGCCCAACGTGCCGGAGTCCTATGTCCACCGGATCGGCCGGACCGCCCGCAAGGGCAAGGACGGCATCGCCATCAGCTTCTGCGCCGATGACGAACGCACCCTGCTGCGCGACATCCAGAAGGCCACCCGCCAGACCATCCCGACCTTTGACCGTCGCAACGACAAGAGCCTGGCGGCCGCTGCCGCCGTGGCCGACAAGCTGGCCCCGCCGGAAAAATATGTTGATCCCCGCCGCGCCGATCCGCGCAGCAACGTGCCGGCCGAACTGCGCCGCCAGCGCAACCGCCCGGCCCGCACCGGCGACGCCGGCAAAAGCGGCGGCCAGGGCCAGGCCCAAAGCCGCAATGGTGGTGGCGGTGGCCGCAGCGGCGCCTCGAACGCCGCAGCCAAGCCGGCCGGCGGCGACTATCGCGGTCCCCGGCGCACCGGCACCGCCGCGCCCGCCGAGAAGCGCTGGAACCCGATCGACTGATCCTCAAAACGGGTATTCATCTTTTTCGGCGCACTTCGACATGTGACTAAATCAACGGCCGTTTTCGCCCCCCTGGGACGAAAGCGGCCGTTTCGCTGTCTGCGAAGCCGTTTTTGACTCTGGCTGGCGATGATCGCCAGCCAGACAGGCATTGAATCATGCTTCACGATGGGTCCACCATGTCCCGGGGACCGGTTGCTTTCCGGTCGGAGGGAATAGCCGCGATGGCCGAGTTACAGCCGCGCGCCGGACCGCCGCCGACCAGGATCGCCGGCGGCGAGATGGCCGGGCGGGTGCGCGCCTTCGACTGGACCGGAACCCCCCTCGGGGCGAAGGAGACCTGGTCTCCCAGCCTGGGTCTGGCCGTCGACATGATCCTGGCCACCAACTTCCCGATGGCGGTGCGCTGGGGGCCGCAATTGTGCCTGATCTATAATGACGCCTATGCCCCGTCCCTGCATGAGCGACATCCATCGGCCCTTGGCATGCCCTTCAGCCAGCACTCGATGGAGTTTCAGGCCAGCCTGCGAGCGCCGCATGAGGCCATCCTGTCAGGCGCCAGCGGCGGCTACGCCATCGAGAAACTGCCCCTGAGCCTGACCCGCGACGGCGACGCCCCGTCCCGGATCGGCCATTTCAATGTCAGCTACAGTCCGGTGCCTGACAGCAGCGCCCCGACCGGGATCGGCGGTGTGCTGATCACGGCCGTTGAACTGACCGAGGCGGTCGAGACCGAGCGGGCGGTGCGGGAGACCGAGCGACGCTACCGCCTGGCCATCGAGGCCGCCGGCGGCATCGGGGCCTGGGACTGGGATATCACCGCCGACAAGGTCTATGCCGACGCCAATTACGCCGCTCTGCATGGCCTGTCGCCTGGCCATGCAGCGGCCGGACTGCCGGTCAACAGCTTCACGCCCGCCATTCATCCCGAAGACCGCGAACGCGTGCGCCAGACCGCTCTGGCGGCGATGAAGACCGGCGGCGACTTCGCCGCAGAGTATCGCCTGGTCCAGAACGACGGGTCGGTTCGCTGGGTCTATACCCGCGGCAGCTGCTCGCTGGATGCCGAAGGCCGACCTGCCCGGAACTCGGGCATGGTGGTGGACATCACCGAGCGCAAGGCCGCCGAGGCCGAGCTGATGGCGGCGCGCGCCGACCTGGACCTGGCTGTCCAAGCCGCCCGCATGGGCCGCTGGGACCACAATCCGCATGCTGGAATCCGCTTCTGGGACGCCCGGGCACGGGACATTTTCGGCCTCGCAGAGGATGTCGACAACAGCTACGAGGCGTACGAGCGCCTGATCCATCCTGAGGACATCGCTGGTGTGCGCGCCGCCGGCGCCGCCGCCCTCAATCCGTCTGGCAAGGGCCGGATCAATCATGAATACCGGATCCACCGCGCCAGCGACGGCGAGCGGCGCTGGATCGAGACCTTCGGCCGGGCCTATTTCGAGGGTGAGCACTGCACCCGCTTTGTCGGTGTGGTCTCCGACGTCACCGAGCGCAAGGAGAGCGCCGCCCAGCTGCTGCTGCAGGAAGAGGCCCTGCGGCTGGCCGTCGACGCCGCTGACCTGGGGATCTGGGAGCTGGATGTCGTCTCGCGCCTGCTGACCTGGTCGGACCGCTGCTATGCGATGTTCGGGGTGGTGCCGGGAGAGCCGGTCACCATCGACACCTTCTACGAGCGCCTGCATCCCGATGACCAGGCACCGACCCGCGCCGCCATCGCCCGCGCCCTGGATCCGGACATTCGCGCCGACTACGCCCTCGAGTTTCGCGCTATCGGCCGCGACGATGGCCATGAGCGCTGGATCTCCGCCAAGGGCCAGGCCTTCTTCTCGCCCGAAGGCAAGGCGACCCGGCTGCTGGGCGCGACGGTCGACATCACCGACCGCAAGCGCGCCGAACTGCACCTGCGCCTGCTGGTCAACGAGCTGAACCACCGGGTCAAGAACTCGCTGGCCACCATCCAGGCCATAGCGGCCCAGAGCTTCAACGCCTCGCGTCCCCTGGCTGAGGCCCAGGAAGCCTTCACCAACCGCATCGTCGCCCTGGCCGAGGCCCACGACCTGCTGACCCGCGAGAACTGGGAAGGCGCCGAACTGCATGACATCGCCGCGCGCCTGGCGGTGCTGCACGGCGGCCCACGACGGTTCGAGCTGGCCGGCCCGGCGATCCGGCTGTCGCCGCGCACGGCCCTGTCGCTGTCGATGGCCCTGCACGAGCTGGCCACCAATGCGGTGAAGTACGGCGCGCTGTCGGTTCCGGACGGCCGCGTTCGCGTCAGCTGGGCTCTGGCCCCGGGCATGGCCGAGCGGCTGGACCTGACCTGGACCGAGATCGACGGCCCGCCGGTCGAGCCGCCTACCCGCCGGGGCTTCGGCTCGCGCCTGATCGAGCGCGGACTGGCCGCCGAACTGTCGGGCGAGGCCGCGATCCGCTTCGAACCGGCCGGGGTGGTCTGCCAGATCCGGGCGCTGCTGGACGCCTAGAAAACGACCGCTCTCCCCGGCGAACGCCGGGGCCCAGATTCAGCCTGAGCGTCTGAGGATGACGCGCCTTGGGCGGAGCCAGATTGACCCAAGCTCTGGGTTCGATCTGGCTCCCGGCTTTCGCCGGGAAGAGCGGATGGAAGAGATAGCCAAAGCCTAACCGGCTACCCTCAACGCCCTGCCGATCTGCTCGTCCGTGCGGCGCATGACCATCAGTACGGTCAGGGCCACGATCAGCAGCGGCGCAGCCCAGCCGGCCAGGCCCATGACGGTCAGGGTGGTCGCGCCGGCGATCAGGGCGCCGATCAGGATCTCGGCCAGGGTGGCCAGCCACGACGCTCCGCGACGGCGACGGAAGTCGGCGCGCTTGCCGGGCTTCTGGTGCCACAGATTGATCAGCCCGCAGGCCCAGGCGGCCAGGCCCGCGCCGAGAGCGGTGATCAGGCCGGTCAGGGGCTGGAACCAGGTCAGGGCCGCGATCGGGCCCACCAGCAGCAGGGCCACCAGGATCAGGGCCGCCACCAGCTTGGCCCGGCGCAGGGTGGCCATCGAGGTCGGCGATACCGCCAGCAGGTCGGGGGTGTCCTCGGCCGACAGGGTGATCCAGGCCAGGCTGCCGGCCACCTGCCCGGCCATGAAGGCCACGATCCCGGCCCCGCCGGCCAGGGCGACGGCGTCGACCCTGGCGGCCGAGCGGGCCAGCACCAGGGCCAGCGGGATCAGATACAGCACCCGCAGCAGCACCTGTGACAGCAGGGTGGCGTCGCGGCCGATCAGCCGCAGCTCCTTGCGCACCGTCGCCTTGAAGGCGCCGGCCGCGAAGGCGCCGGCGGGCTTGACCCGGCCGCGCGGACGCTTGGAGGCCGCGCCCTGGGCGGCGGCGGCGGCGTCGGAGAACCGGCGGCCCAAGGCGTTGGTCGCCAGCCAGAACAGGCCCGCACCGGCCGCCAGCATTCCCAGTAGCGGCAGGGGCTCGCCGAGCATGGCGCGCAGCGGCAGGCTGGCCCAGGGCGGCGGGGTCAGGCGGCCGTCCATCGCCTCGCGGACGATCGTGGCGTAGAGGCTCTCGCTGGCCGCCTCGCCCATCAGGACACGGTACTGGCTGGCCAGGAAGAAGGCCGCGCCGACCAGGGCCGCCAGCACCTGGGCCACGGTGCGGGTGCGGCGCGGCCCGATCAGCGCAAACAGCGCCATGGCCAGGATCAGACCCAGGGCCGTGGCGGTCAGGGCCAGGGCGATCAGCACCCCGAACACCCCCAGCCAGCCCGGATGGCCATAGAGGATCGACGGCAGCAGGATCGGGGCCGAAAACGCCATGAAGATCGTCGCCACCCCGGCGGCGATGCCCAGCGAGCGCACCAGCAGCACCTTGCGCGGCGCGATCGGCGAGGAGAACAAAAGGTCCAGGTCGCCCCGCTCGTACAGCGCCTCGGCCGAGGCGCTCAGGGTCTGGGACAGCATCAGGGTCAGCAGCACCGCGCACAGCAGGTCGGCGATCAGCACCGCCAGCGGATGGATCGGCACCTCGTAGCCATGCACGGCCAGGGCCAGAAACACCCCGCCGACAGAGGCGAAGGCCAGCAGGATCGCCAGGCCGATCAGGGCGCCGACCCCCTTGCCCGACTTACCGCCCTTGCCAGATTGGCCGGCGCGAAAGCCTCGCCAGGCCAGACGCATCTCGTGGGCCAGCAGCCACGCCGTGCTGGCGGGTTTGAGCAGGCTCACGCGGCGGCGCTTTCGGCGGTCAGCTGCAGGAAGACGTCCTCCAGGGTGGAGCTGCCGCCTGCGCCGCCGGCCTGAACGCGCAGCTCGTCCAGCCGGCCCTCGGCCAGCAGCTTGCCGCCGGCGATGATGCCGATGCGGTCGGCCATGCGCTCGGCCACCTCCAGGATGTGAGTGGTCAGGATCACCGTACCGCCGGCCTCGACCCTGACGCGCAGCATGTCCTTGACCAGCCGCGCGGCGGCGGCGTCGAGGCCGGTCAGGGGCTCGTCGAGGATCAGCAGGCGCGGGTCATGGATCAGGGCCCCGGCCAGGGCGACCTTCTGTTTCATGCCGCGCGAAAAGCCCTCGCAGCGCCGGCGGGCCTCGTCGGCCAGACCCAGCTGGGCCAGCAGTTCCTCGGCCCGGGTCTTGGCCAGTTTGGGATCGACGTTCCAGAGCCCGGCCACGAATTCCAGATATTCCAGCGGCGTCAGCCGGTCATAGATCATCGCCTCATCGGGCGCCCAGGCGACCAGGGCCTTGGCCCCGGCCGGATCGCTGCGGGCGTCGATCCCGTAGATGCTGATCTGGCCGCTGTCGGGCTGGGTCAGGCCCGCCACCATCCGCAGGGTGGTGGTCTTGCCCGCGCCATTGGGGCCCAGCAGGGCGTAGAGCTCGCCGGCCCGAACCGTCAGGTCGAGATCGGCGACAGCCGGCTTGGTGAAGGTCTTGTTCAGACCCCGCACGATCAAGGCTTCGGTCAAGGCAGGGGTCCCCAGGTCACGGGCGGCATGAGAACGTGATTGGGGGGCGAGTGGCAAGCGCCGCACTGGCCCCCTACGGGCTGCTGCGCAGCCGTCTTCCCCCGGAGGGGGAAGATGAAACGCGCCGCGCCCACTCATCGGACGGGCGCCCGTACCGGCTGAGTACAGCTGCTGCCAAACCCTGTCAGCAGGCTCGGGATAGGGTGTCGCAAACAACGGGAGCGGCCATGTCCAGCCTAGTCTTCTACACCAACCCCATGTCGCGCGGCCGCATCATCCGCTGGATGCTGGAAGAGATCGGTCAGCCCTATGAGACCAGGATCCTGCGCTGGGAGGCCGGAGACACAAAGGCCGCCGACTATCGCGCCATCAATCCCATGGGCAAGGTGCCGGCCATCGTCCACGACGGGGTGATCGTTACCGAATGCGCCGCCATCTGCGCCTATCTTGCCGACGTCTTTCCGAAGGTCGGTCTGGCGCCCCCCGCCAAAAGTCCGCTACGCGGTCCCTATTATCGCTGGCTGTTCTTCGGGGCCGGCCCGATCGAGCAGGCCGTGGCCGCCAAGACGATGAACCTGGAGCCGACGATCGAGCAACGTCTCTCGCTGGGTTTCGGCTGCATCGAGGACGTCCTGGGCGCCGTCGAGGGCGCGGTCAGGGACCGCCCCTACCTGGTGGGAGACGGCTTTACAGCCGCCGACCTCTACCTCGCCTCTCATCTGTCCTGGGGAATGAACTTCGGCACGATCGAAAAACGCCCGGCGTTCGAGACCTATGTGGAGCGCCACCTGCAACGCCCCGCCGCCAAGCGCGCCGACCAGATCGACGACGCCCTGATCCTCGCCGAGGCCGTGCCGACGTCCTGAACCGGGCCCAGGCGACGTTCAAAAGTCCACCTCAGAACTTCGTCTTGCACCGCTGCTTGTAGTGCACCCCGCGCAGGAACCCGCGCCGCGCCAGACCGGCGTCCAGCGCCGCGTTCAGGCGGCGTTCGGCCGGGGCGGCGCCGGTGATCTCGCGGACCAGGCCGCGGAACGGGATGATCGAGTTGACCACCGTACGGCCGCCGGCCACGGCCAGCTTGCCGGCGCGGCTTTCCTTGACCTCGTTGCCGACGATGTAGTCGGGACCCAGGGCCTCGTTGAGTTTGCGGACCTCGCCGGCCAGCTGCACGCAGGTCTTCAGGCCCTTGAGCGTATAGGGATCGGCCAGGGCCTCCTCGAGGATCGGCGGCGTGTCGCGCCGCATCACCCCGACGTCGCGGACGGGCTGTGAGCCGATCTCCAGGACTGACTTGCGGGCGCTGTCCCAGCGTCCCGGAGCGGCGGTTTCGTCCTTGGCCCTGTCGTCGCCGCGCCCGACCTGCGCCTTGTCTTGCGCCCTGTCCTGGGCCTGGGCGACGCCGCCCAGCGCCACGACCACCGCGAACATCCCGTATCGAAAGCCAGATCCACGCATGTCACATCCTCAAACGCCCGAATGACTGAACGCGGTTAAGCAACGGCAAGCTTGGCAACAGGTTCCGCCCTAGTTCGGCGGCGAGACCGCTTCCAGCTCGAACGCCGCGTCCAGCGCGTCGTCATTGGGAACCTCGCCTGCCAGGGCGGTGTCGAGGACGTTCTGCAAAGAGCCCCAGACGAAGGCCAGCTGCTCCAGAACGGCCGGCACGCCATCCGGCTCAAAGCCCGGATAGCAGTCCTCGATCAACCACAGGCCGGTCAGAACGTCGAAGCCGAAGCGGCAGCCGATCAGGCGAAACTGCGCGCGGGCGATGGTCTCGAACAGGGCGGTCAGGTCACGGGCCTGGTCCAGGTCCTGGGGGTCCAGGACCTGGCAGCGGACCTGCAGCCAGCCGTTCTCGGGGAACAGATAGAAGGCCCCGCCGTCCTCGCTGCCGGAGACCTCAAGGCCGCGATCGATCTCCTCGACCACATAGCCGCCGGCGCGGCAGGCCGAAGCGACGGCGTCCAGGTCGATGGGGTGGGGCTCGCTGGCCATGGTCAGGACCGGTAATCGCCGTTGATCGCCACATACTGCTTGGTCAGGTCGCAGGTCCAGACCGTGGCCGAGCCCTTGCCGACGCCGACATCGACGGTGACCTCGAACTCCGGCTTCTTGACATAGGCGCTCATCGCCGCCTCGTCATAGTCGGGCGAGACCAGGCCGTCGCGGGCCGCATAGAGGTCGCCAAACTTGATGCTGATGCGCTCGCGGGCCACCGGCTCGTCGGCCCGGCCGATGGCCATGGCGATGCGGCCCCAGTTGGCATCCTCGC
The DNA here is from genome assembly GCA_031415995.1 of Caulobacter sp. Taxonomy (GTDB): domain Bacteria; phylum Pseudomonadota; class Alphaproteobacteria; order Caulobacterales; family Caulobacteraceae; genus Caulobacter. The sequence goes on from JANOSS010000020.1 coordinate 19,486, forward strand.
CGGCGAAGGCGGTCTTGACCAGGGGGCTCTCGGCGATGGTGCGGGCGATCTTGCGGGCGCTGGCCGGGCTCTCGGCGCCGTTGACGGTGACGCGGACAAACTTGGTCGCGCCCTCGCCGTCGCGCACCAGCTGCTGGGCCAGATCCAGCAGCAGCAAATCGAGCTTTTCGCGGAAGTCGGCCAGGCGGCGATCGCCGGCCCGGTGGATCTTGGGCGCGGTCGACTGGCCGGTGGCGAACAGCAGCAGGGTGTCGTTGGTCGAGCGGTCGCCGTCCACCGTCACGCTGTTGAAGGTGGTGCGGGTATAGAGGCTGACCAGGGTCTGCAGGGCCGCCGGCGCGATGGCCGCGTCGGTGGCGACGAAGGCCAGCATGGTGGCCATGTCGGGCGCGATCATGCCCGAGCCCTTGGTGATGCCGGCGATCTTGACCTCGTGCCCGTCGATCAGGGCGGTGGCGAACGCGCCTTTCGGGAAGGTGTCGGTGGTCATGATCGCCTGGGCGGCCTGCGACCAGGCATCGGCCGTCAGTCGGGTCTCGACCTCGGCCAGGCGGGCGGTGATCCTGGCGTCGTCGAGGATCACCCCGATCACGCCCGTCGAGGCCATCATCACGTCGCGCTGGCGGCAGTCGAAACGCTTGCCGACGGCGGTGGCCACCCGGCGCACGGCGTCGGCGCCCGGCTTGCCCGTGAAGCTGTTGGCGCAGCCGGCATTGACCACCAGGGCCCGCACATCGGCGCCGCCGGTGGCGGCAAGCTGGCGCTTGCACCAGTCGACCGGGGCCGAACCGACGCCGTGACGGGTGAACACGCCCGCCGCGCTGGTGCCCTCGGCAAAGCGCATCAGCAGCAGGTCGTCGCGCTCGTGCTTGTAGAAGCCCGCGCGGCCGGTGGCGATCTCGACGCCGGCGATCGGCGGGATATGCGGGAACGGCACGGCCAGGGGCGAGATCGGCAGACCCGGCTTGCCCGGCGCGGCCGGCTTGTCGTCGCGACGGCGCGTGGCCCGCTTCAGGACCGAGGTCAGGGGATCCAGGGCGCGTTCCAGGCTCTGGCCCACGCGCTCTACGGCTCCCGGCATGGCGGCGTCGGCTTCTGCGGCGGACTTGGCGGCGGGCTTGGCGGGCGTCTTGTCGGTCTTGGAGGGCATCGGGTCGTCTCGACTAGTTCTTCTTCGCGGGCGCCGGAGCGGTCGAAGTCGCGGGAGCTGCGGAGGCAGGGGCCGAGCCTTGCAGCTCCACCGGCGGGGCCGACGCCGGCTCCTGGGGCGCGCCGGGCACGTCCTGGGTCTTGCTGGCCAGCATATCGACCTTGGCGCCGCCGCGCAGCTTTTCCAGCAGGTCGCGAACCTGATCATAGGTCAGGAAGCGCACGATCTGCGGACGAGCCGCTTCGAGCGTGATCGGCTCTTCCATGCGCTTGTCCTCGACCCGCAGGATCGCCCAGCCGCCTTCGGTGGCGAACGGACCGACCAGCTGGCCCTTCTGCGCGGCCTTCAGAGGCGCGGCATAGGTCTCAGGCATCACATCGACGGTGAAATAGCCCAGGTCGCCGCCATTGAAGCGGGTGGCCTGGTCGGTCGAGCGCTCCATGGCCAGGGCGTCGAACGAGGCCCCGGTGGCGAGCAGCTTCTTGATGCTGTCGGCCTCGGCCTGGGTGGCGACCAGGATCTGGCGGGCGCGGATTTCCTCCGAGCGCTTCGAAAGCTTCTGCTGCTCGGCATAGAGGCGGCGGATGGCGTCTTCATTGACGGCCTTTTCGACCACGCTCTCGACCAGCATGTCGCCCAGGATGCGCTCGCGCGCAGCGGCCAGGCGGCGCTGGGCCACGGGGTCCTTGTCCAGCTTGCGCTTGAGCGCCTCGGCGGCCAGCAGCTTCTGGTCGACCACCTCGTCGAGGCGCTGGCGGAACACGTCGCTGGAGATGTCCAGCGGCTCGCCCTCGCTGATCAGGCCCTGGGCCACGGCCTCGCGCTTGACGTCGGAGGCCCAGACATTGTGCCCGTTGACGCGCGCCACGGCGGTGTCGCCCGGCTCCGGCGGCTTCTCGGCGCTCTTGTCCTGGCTGCAGGCGGCCAGAATGACCGTGACGGCGAGAGCGGCCCAAACGCGGCTGTGGCGGAACTTGATCAAGGACGGATCTCCGAAACACCTTAATGACCGGCTCTAGCGTGGTTTCGGCCGCAGGGGAATGCAACTCCGGCGCATCCCGCCGACCGCTTTTCGCCAAAGCGAGCCGGCGAGACAACCAAACGCGGTAAAGGCCGGAAACCTCGGCCTTCACCCTGCTCTATAAGGGGGCCTCGCGTTGACACTGGCAGGGTCGCTGCTTAAGTCTCCCGCGCGTCGCATGGGCGGGAATAGTCGTGCTTGGTAATGACCTTGCGCGATCCCCAACGCCCACAGCGCCTAACACTTCACCGGAATTTCGACTTCATGCTCGGCTTCGCCAAAAAGCTCTTCGGCTCTTCCAACGACCGCAAGGTCAAGACGCTGTCCGCCCGCGTGGCGAAGATCAACGCGTATGAAGAGGCGTACGCCGCGCTCTCCGACGAGGCGCTGAAGGCCAAGACCGAGGAATTCAAGGCGCGCCTGGAGAAGGGCGAGACCCTCGACGACATCCTGCACGAGGCCTTCGCCGTGGTCCGCGAGGCCTCCAAGCGGGCGCTGGGCATGCGCCACTTCGACGTCCAGCTGGTCGGCGGCATGGTGCTGCACTTCGGCGGCATCTCGGAAATGCGCACGGGTGAAGGCAAGACCCTTGTCGCCACCCTGCCCACCTATCTCAACGCCCTGGCCGGCAAGGGCGTTCACGTCATTACCGTCAACGACTACCTGGCCAAGCGCGACGCCGAGTGGATGGGCCAGATCTACAACTTCCTCGGCCTCAGCTATGGCGTGATCGTCAACGGCCTCAGCCAGGGTGACCGTCAGCGCGCCTATCGCAGCGACATCACCTACGGCACCAACAACGAGTTCGGCTTCGACTATCTGCGCGACAACCTGGTCTACAGCGTCGAGGAAATGGTCCAGCGCGGCCACCACTTCGTGATCGTCGACGAGGTCGACTCGATCCTGATCGACGAAGCCCGCACGCCGCTGATCATCTCGGGCCCGACCGAAGATCGCAGCAGCCTGTACAAGACCATCGACGTCCTGGTGAAGGAGCTCATCAAGGACAAGACCAACTACGATCACGACGAAAAGCAGAAGCAGGTCATCCTCACCGAGGACGGCCAGGAGCGCATCGAAGAGGTCCTGATGTCAGGCGGCCACCTGGCCGAGGACACCGCCGGTCTTTACGACGCCGCCAACATCTCGCTGGTCCACCATGTGAACCAGGCCCTGCGCGCCAACGTGCTCTACACGCGCGACAAGGACTATATCGTCAAGGGCGACGAGGTGATCCTGATCGACGAGTTCACCGGTCGCATGATGACCGGCCGCCGCCTGTCGGAAGGCCTGCACCAGGCCATCGAGGCCAAGGAAGGCGCCGACATCCAGCCCGAGAACCAGACCCTGGCCTCGGTGACCATCCAGAACTATTTCCGCCTCTACACCAAGCTGTCGGGCATGACCGGCACGGCCTCGACCGAGGCGCAGGAATTCGACGACATCTACAAGATGGCCGTCAGCGAAATCCCGACCAACCGTCCGGTGATGCGCATCGACGACGACGATGAGGTCTATCGCACCGAGCGCGAGAAGAACGACTCGATCCTGATCCAGATCGCCGACTGCCATGCGCGCGGTCAACCGATCCTGGTCGGCACCGTGTCGATCGAGAAGTCAGAAGAGTTGTCCAAGCTTCTGTCGGCCTATGCCTACAAGGTCGAGATGTCGCGGGCTCCGAAAGCCGAGCACGCCGGCAAGGACGACAAAGAACTGGCCAAGATCGGCGATGACGCCTTCGACATCGTCTACGAGACCGGCAATGGCATTCCCCACCAGGTGCTCAACGCCCGCTTCCACGAGCAGGAAGCCGGCATCGTCGCCGACGCCGGCGCGCCCGGCGCGGTGACCATCGCCACCAACATGGCCGGCCGCGGCACCGACATCCAGCTGGGCGGCAACCTCGACATGCGCCTGGCCAGCTGGCGCCAGCAGCAGAGGGGCCTGGGCATCACGCCCCTGCCCGCCGACGAGCTGGCGATGCGCGCCGAGATCGAGGCCGACATCGCCGAGTCCAAGGCCAAGGCCCTGGCCGCCGGCGGTCTGTTCGTGCTCGGCACCGAGCGCCACGAAAGCCGCCGCATCGACAACCAGCTGCGCGGCCGCACCGGCCGTCAGGGCGACCCGGGCCGCTCCAAGTTCTTCCTGTCCTGCGAGGACGACCTGCTGCGCATCTTCGCCGGCGAGCGCCTGGACGCCATCATGCGCACCTTCGGCGTTCAGGAAGGCGAGGCCATCACCCACAAGTGGCTCAACAACGCCATCGCCACCGCCCAGAAGCGCGTCGAGCAGCGCAACTACGAGATCCGCAAGAACCTCCTGAAGTACGACGACGTCGTCAACGACCAGCGCAAGGCCGTGTTCGAGCAGCGCCAGGAGTTCATGGAGTCGAC
>JANOSS010000021.1:0-3917 GCA_031415995.1 Caulobacter sp.
GGTCCTTCATCTTCTTTTCGGCGATCTCGCGCAGCTGGGTGCGCGTCACTTCGCCGACGGTTTCGCGACCGGTCAGCTTGGCGCCGGACTTCAGGCCGGTGATCTGCTTGAGGTAGTGCGTCGCCGGGGGCGTCTTGGTGACGAAGGTGAACGACTTGTCTTGGAACACGGTGATCACGGTCGGCTGGGGGGTGCCCTTTTCGACGTTCTCGGTGCGCGCGTTGAACTCCTTACAGAAGCCCATGATGTTGACGCCGCGCTGGCCCAGTGCGGGGCCGATGGGGGGCGAAGGCGTGGCCGAGCCAGCCTTCACCTGGAGCTTGATATAGCCCAGGATCTTTTTAGCCATTGCATCCTCTCAAGAAAGCCGAGCTAACGGCCTTCGCTGGTTGGCCGTGGTGCGGGCTTGGCGTCCCTTCCACGGATTTGAATTCGTCGTCCTCGAACCGATAACGACGAACACGCCCCGGGACAGAGTCCTAGAGCGAGGCGCGGCGTGTAGCAGGTGGGGCGGATGGAGTCCAGCACAGCCCCGCTCCGCTCCGCCAGGGCCAATGGATCGGCAACTGCGCCAGCCACGGTTAAGTTTAATATCGAAAACTGCACAATAACCTGCACTATAAAAACACCAAATGCTACATTTTTACTTTATGCTAAAAGCAAAGCTTGTCGTTCAAGTGCCATTCATACCGCTAACTACGATATAGGTTCGGGACTGAGTTGGATCTGTGCGGAACGATCCGAGATTTTGCGGACTACGGTTATGGTGCATTACAGCTCACCGTCTCGCCAGACCTGGGCGCAGCGGCGATACGCCCCGGAGCCGGTGCCCGCCCGCCCGCCCGGGAGGCCGTTGATCATTATACTTGGTGCAGCGATGTCCGCCTTTGCCGGCGTGTACGCTGCACAACTGATGCCTGCGCCAACCCTGTCCTCCGGGACCAAGTCAGAGCCCATGGTGCGGCCACCCCGCCCCGCCGAAGGGCTCCGGATCGTCGTGACAGCTGAGCCGACCGACACGATGCCCCCGGTATCGTTGTCCACTGAGGCACCGCACGGGGCGCTCACGTTTGCGATGACCGAGCAGGCCCCTGTCGCCACCCGCATCGTCAATGCGGTAGCGATTGGCTTTCACCCGCCCTATCCCGCCGCGCCAGCCTGCGAGGCCAATGTGAGCCTGGCGGCGGAGATGGCCTGCGTCGACCCTCTGCTGGCCCTGGCCGAACAGCGCCTTTCGAAAGCATATGTCGAGGCTGTAGAGGCCGGTGCGGAGCGCCTCGAGCTCGGCCGGGACCAGGCCCGGTGGTTGCTCGTCCGTGAGGCGGCGGCGCGGGCGTCGCCTGAAGCGCTCGCGAAAGTCTATCAGATGCGAGAACAACGCCTGATCGCCCTGGCCGCAGCCTTGACCGAGAATCCCGACAGTTGAGGTTCCAAGACGACCTTCAGGCGTCGTGAGCACCTATCGTCGGGCCAGCTCCGCCTCGACCTGCCCCAGCCGCTCCTTGCCGAAGAACATCTCCGGCCCGACGAAAAAGCTGGGAATGCCGAAGACGCCGCGCGCCACGGCGGCGTCGGTGTTGGCGGCTAGCTCGGCCTTGACCTCAGCGTCGGCGGTCGCCGCCAGCAGCGCCGCGCCGTCCAGGCCCGCCGCCTCGGCCGTGGCGACGAACACAGCCGGATCGTCCAGCTTCAGGCCCTGCTCCCACATGCCCTTGAGCATGGCGTCCAGATAGGCGGGACCCACGCCTCCACGCTGGGCGGCGATCATGCCGCGCATCAAGAGCAGGGTGTTGACCGGGAAATGCGGGTTGAACTGGAAGGCGGTCAGGCCATGGGCCGCGATGAAGCGGCGGGTCTCCAGCATCTCGTAGTCCATCTTGCCCTTGATGCCGCCGAACGCGACCATCGGGGCCTGGTTGGCGGTCAGCTTGAAGATGCCGCCCAGCAGGCAGGGCACAAGCCGGACCTTGGCCCCCTGCCGCGCGGCGATGTCGGGCAACAGCTTCCACGCCAGATAGGCGTTGGGGCTGCCGAAGTCGAAGATGAAGTCGATGGTCTTGCTCATGTCAGCGGCTCCTCACCAGGTTTCCGAATGGGGGCGCAGGTCGATCTCGTGCGTCCAGGCCGAGCGCGGCTGGTTGTGCAGCCAGACATAGTTAGCCGCGATCTCGTCGGGCTTGAGGATCTCGTCGCGATCCAGCAGTCCCTGCACGTCATCGCGCATCTGGCGGGTAAACACCCCGTCAATGGCCCCGTCGACCACCACATGAGCCACATGCACACCCTGCGGTCCCATCTCGCGGGCCAGGCTCTGGGCCATCGCCCGCAGTCCGGCCTTGGCGGAGGCGAAGGCGCAAAAGCCGTCCTTGCCGCGCAGGCTGGCGCTGGCCCCGGTGAACAGGATCGTGCCGCGGCCGCGCGGCGCCATCACCCGCGCCGCCTCGCGCCCGGTCAGAAAGCCGGCGAAGCAGGCCATCTCCCAGACCTTGGAAAACACCTGGGCCGTGGTGTCGACGACCGTGAACCGCACGTTCGCGCCGATATTGAAGACCACCACCTCCAGCGGCCCGACCTCGGCCTCGATCTGGTCGAACAGGGCGACCATCTCGGCCTCCAGGCGGGCGTCGACGCCATAGGCGTGGGCCCTGCCGCCATCGGCGCGGATCTGCTCGGCCATGGCCTCCAGCTGGTTGAGATGGCGCGGCCGGCGGGTCATGCAGACTTCATAGCCCTCGGCGGCAAAGGCCCGGGCGATCGCGCCGCCGACGCCGTCGCCGACCCCCACCACCAGGCACGCGCCTTTTTGCGTCGCCGCCATGCGCGGTCTCCTTCAATGCCGTCAGGATCAAGGTTGGTTTTTAATCGGAACGGAGTCAAACGCCGATTGGCGGGGCTCAGACAGCAAAAACCCCGCGCCGTTGCCGACGCGGGGTTTTCGAAACTCTGACCAATCGGGCCGAAATCAGCTGATCTTTTCGACCTGATTGTATTCCAGCTCGACCGGGGTCGCGCGGCCGAAGATCGAGACGGTTACGCGAAGGCGCGAGCGCTCTTCGTCGACCTGCTCGACCGAGCCGTTGAAGCTGGCGAACGGGCCGTCGGTGACGCGGACGTTCTCGCCGATCTCGAACATGACGACCGTCTTGGGACGCTCGACGCCCTCTTCGATCGCGCCGACGATGCGCTGAACTTCCTTTTCCGACACCGGCTGCGGCTTGGACGCGCTGCCCAGGAAGCCGGTGACCTTCGGGGTGTTCTTGATCAGGTGATAGGCTTCGTCCGAGAGGTTCATCTTCACCAGCACGTAGCCGGGGAAGAACTTGCGCTCGGCATTGACCTTGCGGCCGCGACGGATCTCGATGACGTCCTCGGTCGGAACCAGGATTTCGGAGAAGCTGTCTTCAAGCCCCTGGCTGCGGGCCTGTTCGCGGATGCTCTCGGCCACCTTCTTCTCGAAGTTCGAGTAGGCGTGGACGATGTACCACTTGTGGTTCGGGTTGGACGCGGTTTCGGTGCTCATGGTCTCTTATCCCGCGGCGAACGACAGGAGCGCCTTGGCTCCAAGGCCCAGCAGCCCATCGACCGCCGAGAAGAAGATAGCCGCCAGAACCACCATCATGAAGACCATCACCGAGGTGATCCAGGTCTCCTTGCGGGTGGTCCAGGTGATCTTGCGGGCTTCGGCGCGCACTTCACGGAAGAACTGCACGGGATTCGTGCGCTTCTTCTTCGGCGTCGCCGCCGCAGCGGGGGCGCCGCCGGCGGGCGCGAGCGCTGCCGCCGTACGGGCGGCGCGGCTCTTGATCGCGGACGGGCTCGAACCCGGTTTCCTGGCCATGCTCTTGAGGCTCACGACTTTCAATTACGCCCAGGTCGCAACGCGACCCGGTTAGCCAAAACGACAGGGCCGGGACCGG
>JANOSS010000022.1:0-7457 GCA_031415995.1 Caulobacter sp.
GCCGGCTTGGCGTTGATCAGGTCGTGCGGCATCACGGTGTCGATGTCGACGGACGACATGCGTTCCTTGATGGCGCGTTCCATGCGCAGCAGGCCGACGCGGTACTGGTTTTCCAGCAGTTCGCCGACCGAGCGCACCCGGCGGTTGCCCAGGTTGTCGATGTCGTCGATTTCGCCGCGACCATCGCGCAGCCCGACCAGCAGCTTGAGCACCGCCAGCACGTCTTCCTTGCGCAGCACGCGCATCTCGTCCGAAGCGTCCAGCTCCAGGCGCATGTTCATCTTCACGCGGCCAACGGCCGACAGGTCGTAGCGCTCGGCGTCGAAGAACAGCGACTTGAACATCGCTTCAGCGGCTTCGACGGTCGGCGGCTCGCCCGGACGCATGACGCGATAGATGTCGAACAGCGCGTCCTCACGGACGGCGTTCTTGTCGACGCGCAGGGTGTTGCGCATGTAGGCGCCGACCGTGACGTGGTCGATGTCCAGCACGTCGATAGTGCTGAAGCCTTGATCGGCCAGGGCCTGGATCGAGACCACGTCCAGCTCGTCGCCGGCTTCGGCGTAGATCTCGCCGTTTTCGTGGTTGACGGCGTCGCGGGCCAGATAACGGCCGGTCAGGGCCTCGGGTGCCAGCAGAAGGGTCTTGAGACCGGCGTCAGCCAGCTTCTTGGCCTGACGGGCGGTGATCTTGGTGCCGGCCGGAGCCACTTCTTCGCCGGTGTCGGCGTCGATCAGGGCGAATTCCGGCTTCACGCCACGCCAGCGCTCGGGCTTGTAGGGGGTGGCCCAGCCTTCGGCTCCGGCCGTGGTGCGCTTCTCGAAGGGCACCACGTCGTAGAACGTCGTCAGGATCTCTTCGCCGTCCATGCCCAGCGCATAGAGGAAGGTGGTGGCGGGCAGCTTGCGGCGACGGTCGATGCGGACATAGACCACGTCCTTGGCGTCGAACTCGAAGTCCAGCCACGAGCCGCGATACGGGATCACCCGGGCGGCGAACAGCAGCTTGCCCGAGGCGTGGGTCTTGCCCTTGTCGTGGTCGAAGAACACGCCGGGCGAGCGGTGCATCTGCGAGACGATGACCCGCTCGGTGCCGTTGACGATAAAGGTGCCCTTGTCGGTCATGAGCGGGATATCGCCCATGTAGACGTCCTGCTCCTTGATGTCCTTGACGGACCGGGCACCGGTTTCTTCTTCGGTTTCGAACACGATCAGGCGCAGCTTGACCTTCAGCGGCGCCGCGAAGGTCATGTCGCGCTGGATGCATTCTTCAACGTCGTACTTGGGCTCTTCGAATTCGTACGAGACGTATTCGAGCACTGCGCGCTCGTTGAAATCCTTGATCGGGAAGACGGACCTGAAGACTGCCTCGATACCCTCTTCCTTGCGCACGCCCGGACGGACTTCACGCTGCAGGAACTGTTCGTAGGAGGAGCGCTGAACCTCGATCAGGTTCGGCATCTGCACAGCTTCGGGGATACGGCCGAAAGACTTCCGGATCCGCTTCTTGCCGGTGAAGGATTGCGCCATGTTTTTCCCTTGGGCGCGGATCGCCGCGCCAAATGTTTCGAAGGGCTCGCACGGAGAGACTCCGCGCGTGCGTTCGTCTTGATCCTGCGTCCACCCTCGCCGCACCCGCCAGGGCGGGAACGTCGGACGCTGGAATTCCCCTGACAGGCGACCGGGACCGGTAGACCTGTCGGGCGCCCCTTCGCGCGGGTCGGAGGGCGGCTGACCGCGCCTCGGGGCGTAATATGCGGACACACGCGTGCGCGTTCCGCCGAATGTCTTCGTGAGCGGGCGGATATAGGCGAAGGCCGCGAGGATGGAAAGGGGTTTTGTTAAGAAACCGCCGAATTGGGCCCTGCCCCCCGGCCGACCCCTTGGGGCCCTGCACTGGACAGCGCACTTTTGGATAACGCGTTATCCGAGACATATGTGCGACCGGTCGCGTCAATATCCAGTCCCGCACGGCGCGCGATGGCCAGCTCAGCAGCTTCGAGGACAAAAAGAGACAGGCTAAAATATTCAGACTCTTGTCGTCAGATGGCGGGCTTGAACGACGCGATGTGTGGAGACCCCAGATGACGGCAACGACGGGTTGCAGCGGATGCCGCGACGGGGCCGGGTTTGATGTCCCGATCACCATGGCCTTCCAGCCGATCGTCGACGTCGGCTCCGGAACCGTCTTTGCGCACGAGGCTCTGGTTCGCGGCGCGGCCGGCGAAGGCGCGGGCGTGATCCTGGCTCAGGTCTCCGAAAGCAATCGCTATGCGTTCGACCAGCAGTGCCGGGTCAAGGCGATCGAACTGGCCGCCGAGCTGAAGATGGCCGATCAGGGCGCCAACCTGTCGATCAACTTCCTGCCCAATGCCGTTTACGAGCCGCGCGCCTGTATCCGGCTGACCCTGGCCGCAGCCATGCGTACGGGCTTCCCCATCAACCGCATCATCTTCGAGTTCACCGAAGCGGAACGGCTCGACACCGATCACATTCTCCACATCCTGCGCAGCTATCGGGCGATGGGCTTCCAGACCGCCATCGATGACTTCGGGGCAGGCTATGCGGGACTTGGCCTGCTGTCGAAATTCCAGCCCGACATCGTCAAGCTCGACATGGATCTGATCCGTGACATCGACACCAGCACCGTCAAGCAGACCATTGTCGGGTCCATCCTGCGCATGCTGCGCGATCTGGGCGTGACGCCGCTGTGCGAAGGTGTCGAGACCGTGGGCGAGTATGAGCTCCTTCGCTCGCTCGGCGTCGACCTGATGCAGGGCTACCTGCTGGCCAAGCCGGCCCTGGCCGCGCTGGCTACACCCGTCCTGCCCGGTCAGACGACGGACATCGCCGCCGTCGCCTGACCGGTCGGCGGCTCAGGCCGGCGTCTTCGACAGCACGGCCAGCAGCGCCTCGGCCGCCGGCCTTGACGACGCCGGATTCTGCCCGGTGATCAGCAAGCCGTCGGTCAGCACATGCGGCGCCCAGTCCGCGCCCTTGGAATAGAGGCCGCCGCTCTCCTTCAGCATGCCTTCAACCAGGAACGGCACCACGTCGGTCAGGCCGACAGCGGCTTCCTCGGTGTCGGCGAAGCCGGTCACGGCCTTGCCCTTCACCAGCAGGTCGCCATTGGGCCCCTTCACATGGCGAAAGACGCCCGGCGCGTGACAGACGGCGGCCACCGGCTTGCCGGCCGCAGCCATCGCCTCGATCAGGGCGATGGACTTGGCGTCCTCGGCCAGATCCCACAGGGGGCCGTGGCCGCCGGGATAGAACACCGCATCGAAATCCTCGGCCTTGACCCCATCCAGCGTCACCGTGCTGGCCAGTGTCGTCTGGGCCTCCGGATCGGCCTTGAAGCGACGCGTATCGTCGGTCTGGGCGTCGGCGTCATCGCTCTTGGGATCCAGCGGCGGCTGACCGCCGGCTGGCGAGGCCAGGACCAGCGTCGCGCCGGCATCCTTCAGCGCATAGTAGGGCGCGGCGAATTCCTCCAGCCAGAAGCCGGTTTTGTGACCGGTGTCGCCGAGACGATCGTGCGAGGTCAGAACCATCAGAATGTGCATGGGGACTCGATGCGCTTTCAAAGGAGGTGGGGGGCTCGATATGGGCACGAACCTGGCTACCGTAACCCCCGAGAGCGCGAGGCGTTGCGCGGCTGTCTCCCGTCCCACGCGGAGCGGCTCTGAGCCTGGCGCCGCCGGCGGCCAAAATCGGGTTGAGCCTGCCCCTCGGGCCGGGAGATCAAGCTATGGGAGGGGCGGATCGGGCGGCGGCGCCGACCCGCAGGGCCTGCTGGACGCCGGCGATCAGGCTTTCGGGCGTGATCGGCTTGGAGATATGCAGATCGGCCCCCGCCTCCGCGCCCTGAAGCCGGTGCTGCTCCATGGCGTTGGCGCTGAGCAGTGCGATCGGCGTGCGGACGCGGGCCGGATCGGCGGCTTCCAACGCGCGGAAGGCGCGGGTGGCGGTCAGCCCGTCCATCACGGGCATCTGCATGTCCATCAGCACCAGGTCGAAGATCTGCCGCTGGAAGCACTCAAGGCCCAGATGGCCGTTGCTCGCGATCTCGAGCTCCACATCAAGTGGCGCGAGCATCAGGGTCACGATCTTCTGGTTGATGTCGTTGTCCTCCACCAGCAGGATCCGCAACGCTGGCCCATCGGCCAGACCGACCGCCTCGTTTGCGTCGGTGTCGGTGTCGGTGTCGGTGTCGGTGTCTGTGTCTGTGTCTGTGTCTGTGTCTGTGTCTGTGTCTGTGTCGGTGTCGGTGTCGGTGTCGGCGGCGGGCCGCGCCAGCGGAATCTCAAAGCTGAAGGTGCTGCCCGCGCCAGGCCGCGACCGCACCTGGATGTGGCCGCCCATCAGATCCACCAGTTGCTTGCAGATCGACAGGCCGATGCCGGTGCCGCCGAACCGCCGGGTGATGCTGGTGTCGGCCTGACTGAAGCGATCGAACAGGCCGGCGGCCAGGCTCTCATCGAAGCCGATACCGGAATCTCGCACCGCCACCCGCATGCGGGTCAAGGTCGACGACTCCGTGTCCGGCTCGACGTCCACCGTCAGGCTCACCTCGCCCTCGGACGTGAACTTGATGGCGTTGGACAGGAGGTTGGCCAGAACCTGCTGGAGGCGAAGCCCATCGCCCAGGAATTGGCCCCGCGCCGCCTCGCTCAGTCGCAGGGTAAAGGCCACGCCCTTTTCGGCGGCGCGAACGCCCATCAGGTTGGCGATGCCCCGAATGCCGGCTTCCAGGTCGAAGGGCCGGACCTCGATGGTCATCAGGCCGGATTCGATCTTGGCCAGATCCAGCACGTCGGACACCAGCCGCTCCAGAAGCAGGCCGGAGGTCTCGATCATGCCCACCATGTCGCGCTGTTGGGTGGACAGGGGCGTTGTCGCCAGGACGCCGGCGACGCCGACCACCGCGTTGAGCGGCGTGCGGATCTCGTGCGACATGTTGGCGAGAAAGTCGCTCTTGGCCTTGCTGGCCGCCGCCGCCGCCTCGCGCTCCGCGTCGGCCTCGCGCCGGGCCCTGAGAATCTCGGCCTCGTACTTCCGGCGATCCGATGCCGGGAACACCGCCAGACGAATGACACCCTGGTCGCCCGCCAGCTTGCCGATCAGTTCGGCATTGAGGAGGACCGGCGCCCGAGCGCCGCTGGCCGTGACCAGATCGAAGGCCACCTCGTCCACCCGCCCATGCATCCTCAGAAGCGGCGCGATATGGGTCTCGAAATAGATCCGCCCAGCCACGGTAAGCAGGCCGGGAAAGCCCGTCACGCCGATCATCGACTCGGGTGATCGCTCCACCAGTCCGCCGAAATAGCGATTGCAGGCCGTCAAGACATAGCCCGGTCCCAGCACGGCCAGGCCGCACGGCGCCAAGTCGAACAGCGCCTCGAGATTCGAGCCAGCGGCGGTGGGAGGGGGAAGCGGCACGCGTTTTCCTAGCCGGCGCGCGGTCCGGGATCGTCCAGATAGGCTCGTATGGCCGCGATCGTCGCCTCGGGGGCGCTCAGCTGCGGACAATGGCCGGTGGCGTCCAGCGTGGTCAGCACACTGCCGGCAATGGCCGCCTGGACATAGCGCCCCACCACGGGCGGGGCGATGCTGTCTTCAAGACAATCGATGATCATGGTCGGCGTCGCCACTGCCGCGAGGTCCCCACGAGAATCGGACAGGAAGGTGACGCGAGCGAACTGCCGCGCGATGTCGGGATCGGTGGTGCAGAAGCTGTTCGACAGCTCCTCCGCCAGTTCCGGCCGGTCGGGATTGCCCATGATCACCGGGGCCATGGTCGTGGACCAGCCCAGATGGTTGGCGTCGAGGAATTCCAGGAGCTCGTCGATGTCGGCGCGGGCGAAACCGCCGACATAGCCCGCCTCGTCGATATAGCGGGGTGACGGACAGATCATGATCATGTGGCTGAACAGGCCGGGCCGACGCGCGGCGGCCAGCACGCCGATCATGGCGCTGACCGAATGGCCGACAAACACAACATCCTTCAGGTCCAGCGCGTCGCACAGGGCCACGACATCGTCGGCATAGCCGTCGAGCGAGGCGTACTTGTCGCGATCATAGGCGGACAGGTCCGAACGCCCGGCTCCGACATGGTCAAACACCACGGTCTTGAAATCGGCCGCGAAGGCCGGCGCGACCAAACGCCACATGTTCTGGTCGCAGCCGAAACCGTGCGAAAACAGTATCGGCCGCATGCCCTGGTCAGAAATCTGGGCCGCGTGCTTCTCCACAAGGGTCAAAGCCACTCTCCTGGACAAAACTGACGGAAGGAACGCATGCGGATCAGAGATGACAGGCTTTAACATCCGGTCAAGGCTTCGCCAGGGCCGCCTGGCGGGCGACGGAAAACGGCCCCGGAGGTTTCCCCCCGGGGCCGTTTCATCGTCCGCCGCCTGGCCGGAGCCAGGCAGCCTCACGCGCGCCGAGGCGCGGCGTGACTTACTTGATCTGGACGGACGCGCCGGCTTCGGTCAGCTTCTTGGCGACTTCTTCGGCTTGGGCCTTGGAGACGTTTTCGACGACGTTCTGCGGAGCGCCTTCGACCAGGTCCTTGGCTTCCTTCAGGCCGAGGTCCGGACGGACGCCACGGACTTCCTTGATCACGTTGATCTTCTTGTCGCCACCGGCGGTCAGAACAACGGTGAACTCGGTTTGCTCTTCAGCAACTTCGACCGGAGCGGCCGGGCCGGCAGCGGCGGCGGCGACCGGAGCGGCGGCCGAGACGCCCCACTTTTCTTCCAGCATCTTCGACAGGTCAGCGGCTTCGAGGACCGACAGGGTGGACAGTTCTTCAACCAGCTTTTCGAGCTTGGACATGTTCAATTCCTAAAAACGAATGAGGGATGTAGCGGAGATGACCGTTAGGCGGCGTCTTTGGTCGCATAAGCGTTGAAGACGCGCGCAAGTTGGCCAGCCGGGGCCTGCAGGACGCCAGCGATCTTGGTCGCCGGAGCCTGGATGAGGCCGATAAGCTTGCCACGGATCTGGTCGAGCGACGGCAGCGTGGCGAGAGCCCGCACAGCCGCTTCGTCCAGAACCGTCGTCTGACCCAGGATGCCGCCGACAAGCTTGAGCTTCTCGTTTTCCTTGGCGTACTGGGTGACGATCTTGGCGGCGGAGACCGGATCCTTGCCGAAGGCAATGGCGACCGGGCCGGTGAACAGGGCGTCGCCCGCTTCACCGATCGAGCCGTCGAGGGCCTTCTGGACAAGGGTGTTCTTCACCACCTGGAACGTGGCGTCTTCCTTGCGGAGACGGGCACGCAGTTCAGTCATTTCCGCAACGGTCATGCCCATATAGTGGGTCACGACGACAGCGCCGGCGCCGGCGAATACGCTTTTCAGCGACTCGATCGACTCCTGCTTTTGAGCGCGGTCCATTGCGGTCTCCTACTCAATTACAGCGGCCGGACCATTCCGGCAGCCAAATGCCACG
>JANOSS010000023.1:0-43517 GCA_031415995.1 Caulobacter sp.
GAACCCGGAGGCCGCCGCGCGCAAGTGCGCCAAGGTGGTCGGCGAGGTGATGGGCAACTTCCACCCGCACGGCGACCAGTCGATCTATGACGCCCTGGTGCGCCTGGCCCAGGACTTCGCCCAGCGCATCCCGCTGGTCGAAGGCCAGGGCAATTTCGGCAATATCGACGGCGATAACGCCGCCGCCATGCGCTACACCGAATGCCGGATGACCACGGCCGCGACCTTGCTGCTGGACGGCATCGACGAGGACGCGGTCGATTTTCGGCCCACCTATGACGGCCAGGACGAGGAACCGGTGGTTCTGCCGTCGGGCTTCCCCAACCTTTTGGCCAATGGCTCGTCGGGCATCGCGGTCGGCATGGCCACCTCGATCCCGCCGCACAACGCCGCCGAACTGATCGACGGCTGCCTGCTGCTGTTGAGCCGGCCCGAGGCGACGACGGCCGACCTGCTCGAACGCATCCCGGGTCCTGACTTCCCGACCGGCGGCATCATCGTCGAGCCGCGCGACAGCTTGCTCGAAACCTACGAGACCGGTCGCGGCGGCGTTCGTGTGCGGGCCAAGTGGGAGAAAGAAGACACCGGGCGCGGGACCTATCAGATCATCGTCACCGAGATCCCGTATCAGGTGAAGAAGTCGGATCTGGTCGAGCAGCTGGCCGACCTGATCGAGAGCAAGAAGGCGGCCCTGCTGGGCGACGTGCGCGACGAGAGCGCCGAGGACATCCGGCTCGTCCTTGAGCCCAAGACCAGGAACGTCGAGCCCGAAGTGTTGATGGAGAGCCTGTTCAAGCTCTCGGCGCTGGAAAGCCGCTTCCCTGTCAACATGAACGTGCTGGACGCGCGCGGGACCCCGGGTGTCATGGGCCTGAAGGCGGCGCTGATGGCGTTCCTGGCTCACCGCCGCGAGGTGCTGACCCGCCGGGCCAAGCACCGCCTGGGCAAGATCGAAGCCCGTCTGCACATCCTGGACGGCCTGCTGATCGCCTACCTCAATCTCGACGAGGTGATCCGCATCGTCCGCTACGAGGACGAGCCCAAGCAGAAGCTGATCTCGACCTTCAAGCTTTCGGACCTCCAGGCCGACGCCATCCTCAACACCCGCCTGCGCCAGTTGGCCAAGCTGGAAGAGATGGAGATCCGCCGCGAGCACGCGCAGCTGATGGAAGAGCGCGACGGCATCATCGCCATGCTGGCCAGCGACGAGAAGCAGTGGAAGCTGGTCGGTACAGGCCTGCGCGAGGTGCGCGCCACACTGCTGAAGATCAAGCATCCGCTGGACAAGCCTCGCCAGAACGGGATCGTCGGTCGCTCAATCTTCGCCGACGCGCCGTTCGTCGACGCCGAGGCGGCCATTGAGGCGATGATCGTCCGTGAACCGATCACCATCATCCTGTCGGATCGCGGCTGGATCCGCGCCGCCAAGGGCAAGGTGGAGGATCCGTCCGAGCTGAAGTTCAAGGAAGGCGACAAGCTGGGCTTCCTGGTCCCGGCCGAGACCACCGACAAGCTGCTGATCTTCTCCAGCGACGGCCGCTTCTTCACGATAGGCTGCGACAAGCTCCCGAGCGCGCGGGGGCATGGCGAGCCGCTGCGGATGATGATCGAGCTGGACGACAAGGTGAAGATCCTCGACGTCTTCCCCTTCAAGGCCGGCCGCAAACGTATTTTGGCCTCCAAGCTTGGCTATGGCTTCCTGATGCCCGAGGAAGAAGCGCTCGCAAATCGCAAGGCCGGCAAGCAGGTCCTGACCGTTGATGCGGCGGGCGCGGCCTTCTGTCTGGAAGCCACTGGCGACCAGCTGGGTGTGATCGGCGACAACGGCAAGATCCTGATCTTTCCGCTGGAAGAACTGCCGGAAATGCCGCGCGGCAAGGGCGTCAAGCTGCAGGCCTATCGCGAGGGCGGCCTGCGCGACGCGCTGTCGTTCAACGCCGAGACCGGCGGCTATTGGATCGACTCCGCCGGCCGTCGCCGC
The DNA here is from genome assembly GCA_031415995.1 of Caulobacter sp. Classification (GTDB taxonomy): domain Bacteria; phylum Pseudomonadota; class Alphaproteobacteria; order Caulobacterales; family Caulobacteraceae; genus Caulobacter. The sequence goes on from JANOSS010000023.1 coordinate 1,982, forward strand.
GACTGGACCGACTGGACCACCTTCGTCGGTCGCCGGGCCAGCGCCGGCAAGCTGGCGCCCAAGGGCTTCCCGACCTCCAAGCGGTTCAAGCCGAAATGAAAGGCGCGCGGCTGAGACGGAAGGCGATCGCTATTGTCGCCGGCCTGCTTGGCTGCGCCGCAGCGGCCTCAGGCGCTGCGGCTGCGCCTTTGCCGAACGGCAAACCCGAGGCGGTCGGCTTCTCGTCGCAGAAGCTGAGGAAGCTCGACGAGGCCATGCAGGCCATGGTCGACACCGGGCAGGTGGCCGGGGCCGTGACCCTGCTGGCCCGCCACGGCCAGATCGTGTCGGCCTCGACCTTCGGCAAGCGCGGCTTGGAAACGGGCGAGGCCATGCCGGCCGACGCCATCTTCCGCATCCGTTCGGAGACCAAGCCGGTCACCGGCGTGGCGATGCTGATCCTCTATGACGAGGGCAAGTGGAAGCTGGACGATCCGGTCAGCAAGTACGTCCCGGAGTTCGCCAATCTGCGCGTCGCCAAGATGGACGCCGAGGGCCGCCCGGTCCTGACGCCGATTTCGCGCCCGCCGACCATGCGCGAGTTGATGACCCACACGGCGGGTTTCGCCTATGGCATCGCCGACGATCCTTCCAGCCCTGCCGACCAGGCCTACTACAAGGCCAATGTGCTGCAGTCGGGTTCGCTGGGCGAGCTGGTCGCGAAGGTCTCGACCCTGCCGATGTACGCCGAGCCGGGCGCCCTTTGGCGCTACAGCGTGGCCGCAGACATTCAGGGCTATATCGTCGAAAAACTGTCGGGCCAGTCGCTGCCGGTGTTCATGCAGGAGCGGATCTTCACGCCGCTGGGCATGGGCGACACCGCCTTCTACGTGCCGCAGGAAAAGGTCGGGCGTCTGGCGGCGCTGTATGACGCCGACGGGACGGGCAAGCTGATCCCCGCCGTCGAAGGCGCGTGGCGCGACATCACCCGGCCGCCGGCGGCGCCGTCTGGAGGCGGCGGTCTTGTCTCCACCGCCCAGGATTTCGCGCGCTTCGCCCAGATGATCCTCAATGGCGGCGACCTCGAGGGAACCCGGATCCTGCAGCCCGAGACGGTAGCCCTGATGCGGCTCAACCAGCTGCCGGCCAGTTTCACCGTCACGACCAACGGCACGACCGGGGTTCTGCAGCCCAGCCAGAAGCCGTTCCCGTTCGCCGCGGGCATGGGTTATGGCCTCGACGTCGCCGTGGCCGTCGATCCGGCGGCCTCTGGGGCGCCCGTTGGCGCAGGCACGATCAGCTGGGGCGGCAGCGCCGGCACCTGGTTCTGGATTGACCCGACCAACGACCTTTTCTTCATCGGAATGATCCAGCGCCTGGGCGGGGTGGGGCCGGGCCTGGACGCCACGACGCGGACGCTGGTCTATCAGGCGCTGGAAAAGCCGGAGCAGTAGGGCTTTCAGCCCGCCGCTCCTTGTTCTGCCGTCATGCCCGCCTTTGTGGCGGCTGTTCGCTGGCGCCGATAGATGCTGGCAGTGGTGATCTGAAGGTCCGGATGCGGGGCCTGTGCTAATGCCTGCGCGCCAACCCTAGTCGGACCTAGCGCCGCGTGGATGAAAATCTGAGGGGCGGGTCACCTCGCCTATGCATGGAAGGCACGATGTGACTGATGGATTTGTTTACTCCGAGATTCCCGGAAAAAAGACTCCACAATCACTTTCGCCTCATCTCGACCATCCCTGAATACGTGAATGTCCAGCCTATCATTCAGAACTGGGCTAATGGCCTGTTGGATCGGAAGCGAGAAGGGGAGAAATTCGTCAATGAATTTCAAACGACATTCAATTCCACAATGTGGGAGCTATATTTAAACAGGGCACTCATCGATCTTAGATGCAGTGTAGATTTTTCGAATTTCGCACCGGATTTCTTCGTCCGAGGACCCGGAAACTATGAATTCAACATAGAGGCTGTCGTATCCGACCAGCCTCCGACCGCAACGAAGCAGCAATTCAACGAGCAAGATTTCAAGAGCCGTGGTGCGCTGAAGCTTGCGGGGAAGATCAACGACAAGTTAGGCCTTTACCGCGGAATAAATGGAAAGAAGTATCCTTACTCCTCTATGGAACACGTGCGTGGTCGACCATTTGTCATTGCAATCGCCCCCTTCGATAGCGAACTCTCGCTTACTCAAAATAACGAACTCATAAACATGGTTCTATTTGGCCTGGCACCGCCCAAGCTCGAAGGGGCTGATATGGGAAAGCAAGGCAAGCTAACCCATTTACTGAAGCCCTCGGGGGCGCGAGTTGAGATGGGAATTTTTACGAACGATTCTTTCAAAGAGATCAGCGCAGTTTTCTTCTCTACGGTTGGGACCTTCGGAAAGGCAGTTGTTGAAAGTAAGATTGATAGGATCGTTAGGTCCACCCGTTACAGAGTGATTGACAAGGAGAGGATTGCGCCGGATTCGGAGCGCTGGCAGGTTGGGACGCGCCGGTTTCAGGTCGCCGCACTGAACTACCTACTTACGATACGACAAGAGAGCGAGCGCCAGATTGCAGGTGCAGACATGATTATTCAGCACTCAAAGTTTCACAGTGAAACCCATTTAGACGGGCTTCAGGTCTATTTCAATCCGTATGCTGAGGTCCCATTTGACCCAAAATTCCCATGGCCTTCTGAAATCGCTCTCAACTATTATGACGTTGAAAGCGGAGAGCACATACAAGCGCATCCTGATGGCGCACTTGTATCAAGGCAAGTCTATGAGTTGAATTCGGAATGCCTTAGATTTCTGCTTGGAAGCTATGGATTTATTCAGTGATTCATTCGGGCTTTTCGCGACGGCCCTTGGTCCAGCGCTCTGCTACCCACCCCGAACAGGCTATCACGGTGTCTGCTTTCGACGATCTCTGCCAGCGTTGGTGTCTCCCCGACGGTCTCAGGCCGAGATGTCCGAGCTAACGACTTAGGCGAAGCCTCTATGGCGTTTGCATCCACTACAAGTTCAAACAGATGTTTGCCATCGCGCCCTGATCCCGGCATGGTCTCCCAAAATCAGGGAGGGGCGCATGAACCCGAAGGCCGAATTCGACATCATCGTCTATGGCGCCAGCGGCTTCACCGGCCGGCTGGTCGCTGAGTATCTGGCGGCGCGCTATGGCGTTGGCGGGCAGGTGCGCTGGGCGATGGCGGGGCGGAGCCTCGACAAGCTGGCCGCTGTCCGCGACGAGATCGGCGCGCCCCCTGAGACGCCGCTGGTCACCGCTGACGCTGACGACGCCGAATCCCTGAACGCCATGGTCCTCCGGACCAAGGCCGTGCTGACCACGGTCGGCCCCTATCAGCTGTATGGTAACGCCCTGGTCGCCGCCTGCGCCGCAGCCGGGACCGACTATCTGGACCTCTGCGGCGAGCCGGCCTGGATGCGCCAGATGATCGACGCGCACGAGGCGACAGCCAAGAAGACCGGCGCGCGGATCGTGTTCTCGTGCGGTTTTGACTCCATCCCGTTTGAACTGGGCGTCTGGTTCCTGCAGCAGGAAGCCGGCAGGACTCTGGGTGGTCCGGTTCCCCGCGTGAAGGGCCGGGTGCGCGGCATGAAGGGCGGCTTCTCGGGCGGTACCGCCGCCAGCCTGAAGGCGACCATGGCCGCCGCGGCTCGCGATCCTTCGCTGGTGGTTTTGCTCAAGAACCCGTTCGCCCTGGTTCCCGGCTTTGAGGGTCCCGCCCAGCCGTCGGGGAACAAGCCGATGCTGGACGAGGACCTTGGCGTATGGGCCGCGCCGTTCGTGATGGCCGCGATCAACACCCGCAACGTGCACCGCTCCAATGCGCTGCTGGGCCAGGCCTATGGCGCCGACTTTGTCTATGACGAGATGATGCTGACGGGGCCGGGTGAACAGGGCGAGCAGATCGCCCAGATGATCGCGGCTTCCGGCGGCGGCCTGGGCGGCGAGGGCGGTCCCAAGCCGGGAGAAGGCCCAAGCAAGGAAGAGCGCGAGACGGGTTTCTACGACGTGCTGTTCCTGGGCATCGCCGCCGACGGCCGGCAGGTGCGGGCCAGCGTCAAGGGCGACAAGGATCCCGGCTATGGCTCGACGTCCAAGATGATCGCCGAGTCGGCGATCTGTCTGGTGAGCGAGGCGACCGATGTGGCGGGCGGCATCTGGACGCCGGGCGCGGCCATGCAGGGCAAGCTGGTGGCGCGGCTGGAGGCGCATGCGGGCCTGACCTTCGCAGTGGAATGATCCTTCTCCCCTTGTGGGAGAAGGTGGCGGCCGAAGACCGACGGATGAGGGGTGGATCAGCCTGTCGGAAAGGCCGGCGCGACCCCTCACCCGGCCCTTCGGGCCACCCTCTCCCGCAAGGGGAGAGGGAAAGACTCGCGTGAGCGACATCGTCTGGCTCTAGAGAAAAACTAGGCTGCGCAACCAGCGCAATTCACCCTAAGGTCGCGTCAAACAAGTGTTCAGGGAAAGACGGAATGGCTTTACGTCGGTTGATCGGGACCGCTCTGGCGGTCGGATATCTGGCGCTCGGCGCGCCGCTGCTGGCGGCTCCCAAGAGCAGCCCGGCGGTAACCCTTGCGCCTGCGTCGCCGGAAAGCGTCGGCTTTTCCAGTGAGCGGCTGAAGCGTCTCGACGCCAGTATGCAGGCCTTGGTCGATCAGGGCCATCTGCCGGGCGTCACCACCATGGTCGTTCGCCACGGCAAGGTCGTTGCCTTCGAAGTCCACGGCAAGAAGGGCTTCGATGGCCCGCCGATGACCAAGGACACCATCTTCCGGATCTACAGCCAGACCAAGCCAGTGACCGGCGTGGCGATGATGATGCTGTTCGAGGAGGGCAAGTGGCGCCTCGACGATCCGGTCAGCAAATATATCCCCGAGTTCGCCAATCTGCGCGTCTACAAGGGCCAGAACCCGGACGGGACCTTCATCACCGAAGCGGCCAGTCGTCCGCCGACCATGCGCGAGATCATGAGCCACTCGGCGGGCTTCGCCTATGGTTTGATCCCGGACAACCCCGTCGACAAGGCCTATGTCTCGACCGGCGTCCTGGGCGCCAAGACGGGCCAGGAGTTCATCGACAAGATCGCCGCCCTGCCGCTGGTCGGTCAGCCCGGCGCGCAGTGGAAGTACAGCGCCTCGGTCGATATCCAGGGCTACATTATCGAAAAGCTGTCGGGGATGTCGCTGGCCGACTTCATGCGCACCCGCATTTTCGAGCCGTTGAAGATGGTCGATACCGGCTTCTATTTGCCGGCCGCCAAGGCTGACCGCCTGGCCTCGATCTATGTCTGGGGTCCCAAGGTCCAGAAGCTGGTCCCGGCAGAGGGCTTCATGGTCCTGGACATCAGCAAGCCGCCGGTGGTCGCCTCGGGCGGCGGCGGACTGGTCTCGACCAATGCCGACTATGCCCGCTTCGCCCAGATGATCCTCAACGGCGGCGAGCTGGACGGCGCCCGGATCCTGTCGCCGGGCACGATCAAGCTGATGGGCGCCAATCACCTGAATGGCGACATCATGACCGGCAAGGAGGGCTCGTTCCGCCATGAAAGGGGCCAGGGCTTTGGTCTGGACTTCATGGTCATCACCGATCCCGCCAAGGCCGGCGTGATGGCCGGCGAGGGCACGATCAGCTGGGGCGGCGCGGCCGGCACCTGGTTCTGGATCGACCCGAAGAACGACCTCTTTTTTCTGGGCATGATCCACATTCTCAACAAGGACGGCGATCCGGCCCTGCGCAATCTCGACGATATCAGCCAGCAGCTGGTTTATCAGGCGCTGGTCGACCCTTCGAAATAGCCAAGTAAAACAACAAGAAACGACCAGGGAGCGAGCGCCATGAAGGCCGCCGTCTATTATGAAACCGGTTCGCCGGACGTGCTGCGCTATGAGGATGTCGCCGATCCGGCCTGCCATGCCTCAGGCGTTGTGATCCGGGTGCAGGCCGTCAGCATCGAGGGTGGCGACACCCTCAATCGCGGCGGCGGCCAGATGGCCGGCAGCCCGCACATCGTGGGCTATCAGGCGGCCGGCGAAATCGTCGAGGTCGGCTCTGACGTCACGTACCTGAAGGTCGGCCAGAAGGTGGTGACCGTGAACGCCTTCGGCTCGCACGCGGAACTTCGCTCGGTGCCGGCCCGCAACGCCTGGCCGATCCCGGAAGGGTTCGACATTCTTAAGGCCTCGGCCATTCCGGTGCCGTTCGGCACGGCCCATGAATGCCTGTTTGGTCATGGTCAGCTGAAGGCCGGCGAGACCGTGATGATCCAGGCCGGGGCCAGCGCCCTGGGCATCGCCGCCATCCAGCTGGCCAAGCGGGCCGGGGCGACCGTGCTGGCCACGGCGTCCAGCGACGAGCGGCTTGAGCGCCTGAAGGTGTTTGGTCTCGACCACGGCATCAATTATGGCCGCGACGACACGGTCGAGCAGGTCATGAAGCTGACCGGCGGCAAGGGCGTCGATCTGGTGGTCGATCCGGTCGGCGGAGCGACCTTGAAGGCCAGCCTGGGATCGCTGGGTTATCGCGGCCGGGTTTCGCTGGTCGGCAATGCCGGGCGCGAGCCGATGCTGGTGGATGTCTCATCCCTGATGGGTGGCAACCGGCGGCTGTCGGGCGTGTTCCTGGGCGCGGAGATCATGACCGATCGGGTGCATGACCTGATCCAGACCCTGATCGAGGAAGCCGCGCGCGGCGAGCTGCAGGTGATCATCGACAAGACCTTCCCCCTGTCGGAAGCCGCCGCCGCCCACGCCTATATCGAAAGCCGCCAGGCCGTCGGCCGGGTGCTGCTGATCCCATGAGCGAGGCGAGCATGAACCGCGTTCTGGCCCATACGGGCGCCAGATATCCCATCGTCCAAGCCCCGATGGGCTGGATCGCGCGCTATCCCCTGGCTTCGGCGGTGTCGCGGGCCGGCGGGCTGGGCATCATCGAGACCTCGTCCGGCGAGACCGAGATCTGCAAGGCCGAGATCGGCAAGATGGCCGAGGCGGGCCTGCCGTTCGGCGTGAACCTGCCGATCATGTTCCTGCGCGACGACTCGATGCTGAAGTTCGTCTGTGAGAGCGGGGTAAAGTTCGTCACCACTTCTGCAGGCAGTCCGGCCAAGTTCATCGGTCCGCTGAAGGACGCCGGTATCGTCGTCTATCACGCTGTGCCCACGGTCGATGCGGCGGTCAAATGCGCCGAGGCGGGCATCGACGGCCTGGTGGTCGAGGGCGCTGAGGGCGGCGGCTTCAAGAACCCCGAGGAGGTTTCGACCCTGGTCCTGCTGCAGGCGGTCCGCGCCCGCGTGGACGTACCGCTGATTGCGGCCGGCGGCATCTGCGACGGACGCGGCATGGCTGCGGCGTTCGCTCTGGGCGCCGAGGCGATCCAGATGGGCACGCGTTTCGTCAGCTCGGCCGAGAGTCCGGTGCATGACAACTACAAGGCCGCGATCACCGGCGGCAAGGAGACCGGCACCTGGATCCTCAACAAGAAGTCCAGTCCGTGCATCCGCGCCCTGAAGTCCGAGCGCACCAAGACCATCTATGATGAAGGTCTGATGCCACCCGACGCCCTGAAGGGCATCCTTGGCGTCTATTTCGGTGGCGACATGGAGGCGGCTCCGGCCCTGGCCGGCCAGACCATCGGCCTGATCGACGAGGTCAAGACAGCCCAGCAGATCATCGACGAGACCGTCGCCCAGTTTCACGACATCACGGGGCGTCTCGGCGCCCTGGCCGCCGCGCGCGGCTTTTAAGGGATCATCACCATGAACAACCTCTTCTCGCTCGAAGGCCGCGTCGCGGTCGTTACTGGCGGCTCGCGCGGCATCGGTGCGATGATCGCCAAGGGCTTCCTGACCTATGGTGCCAAACGCGTCTACATCACCGCTCGCAAGGCTGCCGCCTGCGACGCCGCCGCTGAAGAGCTCAGCCAGTACGGCGAGTGCATCTCGCTGCCGGGCGATGTTTCCACGATGGAAGGCATCGAAGGCCTGACCAAGCGCCTGCTTGAGGCCGAGCCCAAGCTCGACATCCTGGTCAACAACGCGGGCGCAGCCTGGGGCGCTGCGTTCGACGAGTTCCCCGAGAGCGGCTGGGACAAGGTCGTGGATCTCAACATGAAGACCCCGTTCTTCCTGACCCAGGCCCTAATCGCCCCGCTGCGCGCGGCGGCCAAGGATCACGTGGCCAAGGTGATCAACATCTGCTCGATCGACGGTCAGTCGGTGGCTCGCGAGGAAACCTATCCTTACGGCGCGTCCAAGGCGGGCCTGCTGCACCTGACCAAGCGCATGGCCCTTCGCCTGGCGCCCGAGAACATCGCCGTCAGCGCCATCGCGCCCGGCGCCTTTGCCTCGGACATGAACAAGGTCGCTCGCGACCACGCTGAGGCGGTGTCAAAAGCCATTCCGGCCGGCCGTATCGGCGCGGACGAGGACATGGCCGGCACGGCGATCTTCCTGGCCTCGCGGGCCGGCGACTATGTCATGGGTTCGGCCGTCACCGTGGACGGCGGCGTCAGCTTCGCGCGCTAAAGATCGCGCAGGATGGCGGGCTGGGCGTCGCTCATGTCCAGTTCGCCATCGTCGGCGTCGCGCAGCAGGTTCAGGGCCCGGGGTGACCGCGCGCCACGCTCGCGGGCCGACATCAGGGCCCAGCCGCCGGGCTTGAGGATTTCCAGGGGCGAGAAGCGGGCCTTGTAAGCCATTTTCTCGCTGCCGGGGACCCAGTAGCCAAGATAGACATAGGGCAGGCCCGTCTGCTGGGCCTGGACCATGTGATCCAGAATGATGAACGAGCCCAGGCTGCGCTTGGTCGTGTTCGGATCGTAGAAGCTGTAGACCAGTGACAAGCCGTCAGCGAGGACGTCCACCAGGACGCAGGCGATCAGGTCGCCGGGGCCTCGATCCATGGAGCGGCTGCGATACTCGATCAGATGGGTGCGGACCGCCGTGTCCTCGACCATCGCCACATAGTCGGGCCAGGTCATCTCCGCCATGCCGCCGTCAGCGTGGCGGGTCAGGAGGTAGCCCCGCAGAAGCTCGAACTGCTCCAGCGTCGCTTCGGATTCCACCAGATGCCGTTCCAGGTCGTCATTGCGGGCCAGCACCTTCCGCTCGGAACGCGAGAAGACGTAGTCGGCAACGGGCGCGCGGGCCGACTGGCAGGCGCGACAGGTCTCGCAGGCCGGCCGATAGGCGATGTTCTGGGAGCGACGGAAGCCGACATGGGTCAGGCTGTCATTGACCGTGGGGCCATCCGATAGCGGCAGGTGAGCAAAGACCTTACGCTCCTCCCGGCCCGGCAAATAGGGGCAGGGGGTCGGCGCCGTGAGGAAGAACCGAAGCTGTCGCGTCGGAAAATGCTGCGTCACGAAAGCGCCCGTCCCCTGTTCAGCGGCCTTTGGCCGTCATGTGATTAGGCGGCATGCCGCCCGTTTTCGCAAGCGTCACCGAAGCCTCGCGCGGCTTACCGTCACAGGCCATCGGGCAGCACCGGCTTTTCTCGCAGCAAGACGATCGAAATGCGTCGATTGCCCGCCAGAGTAGGATCGTCGGCATAGAGCGGCTCGGAATTGGCCTTGCCCGACACCTGATAGATACGGTCGTCGCCGACCCCGGCGTTGCGCAGCACCAGACGGGCGGCGTCAGCACGGGTGGCCGACAGCGACCAGTCGCTGTCGCTCTTGCGGCCCAGAGCGTTGGCGCTGGTGTGGCCTGAAACGGTGACCCTGTTGGGTAGCTGGTTGACGATCTTGGCCACGGCGCGCAACAGGATTTTGGCCCTGTCGTTGGGCTCCTTCGAGTTCTCCTTGAACATCGAGCGGCCTTCCTGATCGATCAACTGGATCCGCATTCCCTCAGGGGTCTGGTCGATCATGATCTGCTTGGACAGTTCCGCCAGTTCCGGCATTTCCTGAAGCGACTGGCGCAGAGACTGGGCCGCAGAGGCGAAGCTGTCCTGTTCCTTCTTGGCCAGGGCGTCGCGCAGAGCCTCTTCGCTGGCCGAATCAAGGCTGGCGGTCGTCGAGCTCTGGCCTTCCTTGTCGGTTTGATCGGGAGCTTCAGGCGCCATTTGCTGGACTACCGACAGCTTGCCCTCTGCCTTGGCGCCATCGTCGCCGAGCGAGGTGCCGCCGAGGATGCCGCCAGAGCCGCTGGTGGTCGAAGAGATGCTGGCCGGGGCGAAATAGTCGGCAATGCCTTGTTTTTGCTCGGGACTTGTCGAGTTCAGCAGCCACATCAGCAGGAAGAAGGCCATCATCGCGGTCACGAAATCGGCGTAGGCGACTTTCCACGCGCCGCCATGGTGGCCGCCGCCGACCACCTTCTTGACCTTCTTGATAATGATCGGCTGTTCGCCGCTGACGGCCATCGTGCTTAAGCCTGCTTAACCCTGTTCAACGGAAGTTGCCCTGCGGACGTTAAGATGGGGTTGCGAAGCGGAGGCTGGCGGGCGAAATCGCAGGCTCCATAGGGAGTGCTTGGCATGAAGACGGCGTTTATCGGCCTGGGCGTCATGGGCTACCCGATGGCGGGTCACCTGAAGGCCGCCGGCCACGAGGTTTCCGTCTTCAATCGCAGCCCCGACAAGGCCCGGCGCTGGGCGGTCGAGCATGGCGGCGCGGCCTTCGAGACCATCGAGGAGGCCGTCGCCGGTTGCGACCTGGTCGTCCTGTGCGTCGGCAATGACGACGACGTCCGCAGTGTTGTGGCGCGGTCGCTTGCTGTGATGTCCAAGGGCGCGGTGATCGTCGACCACACCACCACCTCGGCCACCGTGGCCCGCGAGATGGCGGAGCTCGCGGCGCAAACCGGCGGCTTCTTCATCGACGCCCCGGTTTCTGGCGGCCAGGCCGGGGCCGTGAACGGTCAGCTGACGATCATGGCCGGCGGGGATGCGGCGGCCTTTGCCAGGATCGAGCCGGTCATCGACGCCTATGCCAAGGCCATCCGCCGCATGGGCGAGGTGGGTACGGGACAGCTGACCAAGATGTGCAACCAGATCGCCATCGCCGGCCTGGTCCAGGGCGTGGCCGAGGCGCTGCACTTCGCCAAGCGGGCCGGCCTGCCCACCGACGACGTTCTGGCGGCGATCTCCAAGGGCGCAGCCCAATCCTGGCAGATGGAAAACCGCTGGGCGACCATGGCGCAGGGCAAGTTCGACTTCGGCTTCGCGGTTGACTGGATGCGCAAGGATCTAGGCATCGCGCTCGAGGAGGCCGGTCGCAATGGCGCCAACCTGGAGAGCACCGCAATGATCGACAAGTTCTACGCCGAGGTGCAGGCCATGGGTGGCCACCGCTGGGATACGTCCAGCCTCGTGGCAAGGTTGGAGACGTAGCTCATGCGCAAGCTGGCGATCACCCTGGCGGCCCTCGCCGCACTCCTGGCTCCGGCCGCCATGGCCGCCCCGGTCGTTGCGCCCAAAGAGGGCGACTTTGTCACTCGGGACTTCAAGTTCCGTTCCGGCGAGGTGTTGCCCGAGCTGCGCCTGCACTACACCACCTTCGGCGAGCCCCGGCGCGACGCCGGCGGCCGGGTGACCAATGCGGTGATGGTGCTGCATGGCACCGGCGGCTCGGGCAAGCAGTTCCTCAGCCCGCAGTTCGCCGACGAGCTGCTGGTCCCGGGCGGCCTGCTGGATCCGGCAAAATACTATGTGATCCTTCCGGACGGCATCGGGCACGGCAAGTCGTCCAAGCCCAGCGACGGGCTGCACGCGCGGTTTCCGCAGTATGATTATGACGACATGGTCGCCGCCCAGCACCTGCTGCTGACCCAGGGCCTGAAGGTCGATCGACTGCGGCTGCTGATGGGCACGTCGATGGGCTGCATGCACGGCTTCGTCTGGGGCGAGACCTATCCTGATTTCGCCGACGCCCTGGCTCCGTTCGCCTGCCTGCCCAATGAGATCGCCGGCCGCAACCGCATGTGGCGCAAGCTGCTGATCGACGCGATCAGGCAGGATCCGGCCTGGAAGGGCGGGGACTATGTCGTGCAACCCAGGGAGGGCCTGCGCACAGCTCTGGGTCTGCTGATGGTGGCCGGCCTGTCGCCGCTGCCCGCCCAGATCGCCAGCCCGACCCGGCAGGCCGCAGACAAGGCCGTGGACGACTACTTCTCCGCCCGGCTGCCGCCGCTGGACGCTAATGATCTGATCTATGCCGTCGGCGCGTCCCGCACCTATGATCCGTCGCCGAAGCTTGAGACCATCACCGCGCCGGTGCTGTGGATCAACTCGGCCGATGACTTCATCAACCCGCCAGAGCTGGGTATCGCCGAGACCCAGGCCAGGCGGCTGAAGAACGGGACGTTCGTGCTGCTGCCGATCAGCGAAAAAACCAGGGGCCACGGCAGCCATACCTGGGCGGCGCTGTGGAAGGACCGGCTGGCGGCGTTCCTGAAGGCGACGGAGAAGTAGGCGGGCGTTAGGATTCTTAAGCCGGCAGGGTTGCCCCGCGAGACCACAGCCGGTTGTCATCCCGGACAAGCCCGGCGAATGCCGGGTGCAGATCCGGGACCGCTGCAAGCGCCGAGTTCATGCGTCGGTCCCGGATTTTCGCGCTATGCGCTCGTCCGGGATGACAACCTTTTGTAGCCCCTACTCCGCCGCCATGGCCGGCGTGAACTGGTCTCGCAAACCCATCAACCGCGCGCGGTTGTCGTGGTCCCAGGGATGGAAGCTCGGGCGATACCAGGCCCAGTATTCGTTGGCGCAGCGGCGGAAGAGGCCGGGCGTCCCGAACAGGAACCACAGCACCTTGGCGCGGGCGACGCCAGGCTTCATGCCGTCGGCGACCAGCAGATCCGAGGCGTAAATGGTGATGTTGCGGGTGAACATGATGCTGATCAGCACCATGACCCGAACGCGCAGGCGGTAACGGTCGAGCGGCTTCCAGCCCTTGGTGACCTCGTTGAAGACGTCGAAGGCCACGGCCTTGTGCTCGGTCTCTTCCAGGGCATGCCACTGCCACAGGCGCTTCATTTCGGGATCAGTGTTCTTGAACAGGTCGTCCTCGCGCATGAACGAGTCGGCCATCATTGAGGTGAAGTGTTCCAGCGCGATAGTCGCGCCCAGCATGGCCATCGGGCCGCGGCCGCGCACCATGGCTGTGCGCTCTTTCACCTGCGCCTCAATCGCCGCCACCGGATAGCGGTTGCGGTCGAGGCCGCCGTTCATCGCCACATGCTCGCGCGAGTGGATGGCTTCCTGGGTGATGAAGGCCTTGGCGTCGTCCAGCAGCTTGCCCGACAGCTTGGGCCGATAGTGGCGCACAGCGTCCATGAACAGGCGCTCGCCGTCGGGGAAGGTCAGGGACAGGGCGTTGAACACTGCGGTGCCCACAACATCGCCCCCCAGCCAGGCACCCTTTCCGACCGCCTGAGTGTCGAAATGCAGGTCGCGCGGGGTGACGGTGACGTCTTCGGGTGTGGTGCGTGGCGTGGCCATGGCGTTCGATCCTGCCTCGGGATAGGGCTTGTCGTTGCAAGCCTCGTTGCAGATTGGCCTTACCGACAAAAATGTCAATAGCGCATTCTGACTGCCGCACTCGGCACCGTCGTTCGCCTGAAGCGTCGCGCGACAACATCCTGGCCGCCGCCGAGGCAATCCTGCTGGCCTCCGGACCGCAGGATCTCAAGCTGGTCGAGGTGGCCAAGGGCGCCGGCGTGGCCAACGCCACGGTGCTGCACCATTTCGGTTCGATCGACGGCGTGCAGTCCGCCCTGATGGAGCGGATGATCCGCCAGCTGGTCGACGACGTTCTGGCCATCACTGTGGCCGAGGGGCAGGGCGACGCCTTCGCCGATGACGGGATGCAGGCCCTGTTCGATGCCTTCGAGGCCCGGGGCGCCGCGCGCCTGGCCGCGTGGCTGGCCCTGACCGGCGAGGCGGCGCGCATGACCAGCGTGCGCGGCGCCGTGCAGGAGGTGATCGATGCGCGGATCAGCCAGGTGGCGGGGGTTTCGGCCGAGGTGATGGGTGACTTCATCCTGGGCTGTGTCACCTATGCCCTGGGCGTAGGCCTGTTCGGTGCGCCGCTGGGCGAGTTGCTGGGCAAGCCGCCTGGGCGGGCGCGCGAGGTGGCGCTGGGCATCCTGCGGGCGCGGCTCAACGCAGCAGTGGCTGGCGCTCAGGACGGTGTCCGGCAGGTGTGAAACCGACACCGGATCAAAAAACGCTCTGAACTTCTGATTTACAGTCCTTCTTGCCTGCCGCTGATGACGCCGTCAGGTCGCACGAGGTTCTGCAGGGCCGAGATGACCACCCGCATCAGCGGCGCCAGGCGGATTGTCCCCGGCGCTGTGATATCGATCCAGGCCATCTCCTCGATCTCGGCGCGCACGCCGATCTCGCCCGCGACCTTGGCGAGGTAGGTGGCGGCCCTGACGATATGGTCCGGCTCGTTGGCCGCCGGGGCCTCGAACCGGCCCAGCAGGTGCGCCTCGACCAGCCGGCAGCCTAGTTCCTCGTCGAGTTCGCGGGCGAGCGCGGTGACCTCATCCTCGCCGGGTTCGCGCTTGCCGCCGGGCTTCATGAAGATCGCCGTGCCGCGCTTGCGCACCACCAGCATCCGGCCGTCCGCATCACGGATGACGGCGGTGACGATGTCGATGGTCGGCTGGGTCATGGACCCAGCCTTAGCAAGCGCGGAGATGGCTGTCCTCAGCCGCCGATCGCAGCCAGCACGTGCTCGACCAGCAGCTTGTCGGAAATCCCGTGCGAATTTCGGACGTTGTAGTTGGTGGTGGTGATCACCACCACCAGGTCGAGATCCTGGATAACGATCACCTTGTTGCCGCCACTGCCGTTCATCAGCCAGGCCTTGTGACCGGCAAAGGTCTGCAGCCACCAGAGATAGCCGTAGTCGGTCCCGTGCCTAGCCTCGGCGTGCGGTGCGACGGAGGCCTTCACCCAGGCTTCGGGCAGGATCTGCTGGCCGTGCCAGCGCCCGCCATTGGCGTAGAGCTGTCCGAGTTTCAGCAGGTCGCGGCTGGTCAGGCCAAGGCCGCCGCCGCCCTGGGCCAGGCCGGTGGGGGAGTACTGCCATTCAGGTTTTTCGATGCCCAGCGGACCAAACAGCGTCTCATTGGCGAAGGCGGGCAGAGGCTTTTTCATCGCGCTCTGGACCACCGCGCCCAGCGTGGTGACCCCGGCGGTGCAGTAGCTAAAGCTTCTGCCATAAGGGGCATCTGCGGGCTTGGGCATCCAGGCAGGGAAGCCCCGGATCGGCAGGTCGAGATAGAATTTCGGCCAGTCCTCGATCAGATACATGCGCTCCTCGTTGCCGCGCGAGAACGAGTTCTCGTCGTCGCATTCGAGCAGCGAGCTCATGGTCAGCAGATCCTCGACCGTGATCTTCGCCTTGCGCGGGTCGGGGTTCTCGAGCGGCAGCCGGTCCTTCAGATAGGGCAGGATGGGGGCGGAAGCGCTGGGTATCTTGCCGCGGGCGATGGCGGCCCCCGCCAGCATGCCGGTGACGGTCTTGGTGACCGAGCGCGTGTTGCGGCGGGCGTCGGCGCCGCCGTCATCATAGTAGGACTCGGAGACCAGCTTGCCGTGGCGGGCGATCAGGACACTGGTGATCTGCTGGAAATCGCCCTTCCTGATCGCGGCGGACATGGTTTCCAGCCGGTCGGCGGAAAGACCCTCGGCTGCCGGTGGCGCGGTCGGCCAGTCCTTGTCGGCAGCGAGGACGGGAAGGGGCGCGGCCAGCAACAGGGCGGCGGCGATCAAAACAGGCTTCAAGACGGGTACTCCTACGCTTGAGCTCCCAGTTAGCTCGCTTCGCACGCCTCGTCTTGGACAGCGGAAACATCTGGGCGGCGACGGCCGCAGAGCCGCGCGAACTCGCCGGGCGTCACGCCATAGGCAGCGCGGAATTGACGATTCAGATGGCTCTGATCGCAGAAGCCGGCCTGTAGAGCGATCTCGCCGATGCCGGAGCGACCGTGAATCAACAGGTCGGCGGCCCGCTCCAGCCGGCGGGCGCGCAGTCGATCGCCAGGCGACCCGCCGATCCAGCGCTGGTAACCGCGCGCCAGATGCACGCGGTGGACCCCGGCGGCGCGAGCGATGTCGATGATGCCGATCGGCTGGTCGAAGCTGTCTGCGAGGAAGCTCTCGGCGGTGTCCAGCCAAGCCGGTCGCTTCTGGCTTTCGGGGCGCGCCGGGATCATGGCCTCGGCTGTCAGCGCCAGGGCGTGGGTCTCCAGGTCGATCCGCTCGATGTCGCGGGACAGTGCGGCGCGGGTCAGGCGCAGGGCGGCGCCGACCGCCCGGGGCGAGCGCAGGCGCAGGGCGTCGACTGCCGCGCCGGACTGACTGGTCAGGTCGCGCCACGTTTCGGCCTCGACACTGATCGCCAGGAACCAGCCGTCCACGCCCTCGAAACGGTCGCGATGGATGACGCCTGGCGGGTTGAAGACCAGCACCGGCCCCTCGCTCTCGTCTCCGTGGGCAGTGGTTAGGTAGCGGCCGCGTGTGGCCAGCACGAAGTGGGCGTCGTCATGGCTGTGCTCGGCCACCGCTTCGGGCGGGGTGGTGGCGGCCAGATGCGCCACACGGGCGTCGGCCAGTTGGTGCTCCACCGCGACAGCGCCATAGAACCGGCCCGGGCTGAAGGCGGATCCGTGGCGGGTCACTAACCCAGCTTCTCCGCCGCCCAGGGCGCGAAATAGCTGATGATCCCGGCCGCGCCGGCCCGCTTGAAGGCGGTCAGGCTTTCGAGGATGGCCCGTTCCTCGTCGATCCAGCCGTTCATGCCGGCGGCCTTGATCATCGCGTACTCGCCCGACACCTGAAAGGCGTAGGTAGGCATGCGGAACTCGTCGACCAGACGGCGCAGGATATCCAGATAGGGCATGCCCGGCTTGACCATGACCATGTCGGCGCCCTCGGCGATGTCGAGGGCAACCTCGCGGAGGGCTTCCTCGGTGTTGGCCGGGTCCATCTGGTAGGTCTTCTTGTCATCCTGGCCGGCGCTGAGCTTGGCTGAACCGATGGCGTCGCGGTAGGGGCCATAGAAGGCCGAGGCGTATTTGGCGGCGTAGGACATGATCAGCGTATCCTGGAAATTCGCGCCTTCCAGGGCGGCGCGCAGGGCGCCGATGCGGCCGTCCATCATGTCGGATGGTGCCAGGATGTCGGCCCCGGCCTCGGCCTGCATCAGGCCCTGTTCGATCAGGCGCTCGATGGTGGGATCGTTCAGGATCCGGCCGCCTTCGACGACGCCGTCATGGCCGTGGTCGGTGAAAGGGTCCAGGGCCACGTCGCACATGATGCCGACCTCGGGAGCGGCGTCCTTCATGGCTTTCACGGCGCGGGGGATGACGCCGTTTGGATCGGCGGCGATCGAGCCGGTCGCATCCTTCCGGGCCCCGTCGATGTGCGGGAAAATGGCGATGGCCGGGATGCCCAGGTCACGGGCCCGAACGGCGGCCTTGGCGGCTTCCTTGACGCTCAGGCGCTCGACGCCCGGCATCGAAGCCACCGGGATCACGCCTTCGCCTTCATGCACCACCATCGACCAGATCAAATCTGATGGCCGCACCTCGGTCTCGCGAACGAGGCGGCGGGTCCAGTCGGCCTGGCGAACGCGGCGCAGGCGGGTGGCGGGGTAGGGGGCGAGCGGGGGCGTGGTCATGGCCTAGGGTTTCGCGCGGTCGGGCGCGCGAGGCAAGGCACCCTGATCCTTAAATGGCCCGCTTAGGGCGTGACGGAGGACGCCATGACCGACGCCGCGTCGACCCGGGTCCAGATCTGCGACTTGCAGATAATGCCGCCCAGCACGCAGCCCTTGGCGCGCAGGGTCTTGGCGTCCAGCACCTCGGCGGCTCCCGAGAAGGTCATGTTCAGGTCCGGGACGAAGACCTTGCCGCGCCAGGCGCCGTTCTTGTCGGGGGCAAAGTCGCGGAGAAGCCGCAGACCGATCAGATTGGCCGAGCCGCCCTTGCGAGAGTCCGCCTTGGCGCGTTCGCTGGCCCAGACCACGACGCCGCAAGCGGTTTCGCCGCAGTCCTTGATCTCGAGATGGACGCTGTTCTTGGGATTGCGCCACACGCCATAGGTGCCCGTCGTGTCGGCTGCCTGAGCCCAAACCGGGGCCATGCCAAGGATCGCCGAGACCGCAACAATGGCGAGTTTAACGATACGCATCTAATCGGCGCCTCCAGCGACCCGCAGAGTTGGGGCCAGCTCGAGACATTAGCAAGTGGGCGCGCGTCCCACGTGATGTCACGACGTGTAACAGCAGGTTTCGCCGGCGACGGTCAGAGCGCACTAGCCCGACCGTCGCCGCGATGTCGGAGACTCAGGAATAGACGAAGCTGGCCTCGTCCAGATCGATGGCGGGCAGTGCGTCCTTTTCCGCCCAGTAGTCCTGGGTGTGACGCCATTCGGGCTTGTCGCCGGCCTTGGGCAGCAGGTGCATGCCGCGCATCAGATAGCCCGGATTGAAGTTCTCGGGATCGATCCAGCCAGACAGGGGCATGTCCTGGTCCTGTGGTCGCAGGGCGACCTCGATCTGTCTTGCGCCCCTTTCGTCCATGTGGGCCAGCAGGCGGCAGACAAAGTCGGCGATCAGGTCGGCGCGCAGGGTCCAGCTGGCGCGGAAATAGCCGAAAACCCAGACCATGTTGGGCACGCCGGTGAACATCATGCCGCGATAGGTGACGGTGTCGCCGAAGGTCAGGGGCTTGTCGTCGACGACGAAGTCGATGTCGCCCAGGACGTTTAGATTGAAGCCCGTGGCGGTGATGATGATGTCGGCGTCGAGGGTTTCACCCGACTTCAGCAACAGGCCCGTCGGGGTGAAGCGCTCGATCTCGTCGGTGACCACCGAGGCCTTGCCCGAGGCAATGCCCTGGAACAGGTCGCCATCGGGGACGAAGGCGATCCGCTGCCGCCAGGGGCGATAGCGGGGCGTGAAGTGCTTGGCGATGTCGAAGTCCTCGCCGAGGAAGGCCTTTACCCCCTCCAGCAGTTCAGCCTTGACGGCCTCGGGCTCGGCGATGGCGCGATGGGTGAACATCTCCTGGTCGAACAGGGCCTTGCGACGGACGATCTCGTGGATCCAGGTCTCGTCGATCTGCAGTTCGCGCAGGGTGTTGGCCAGGTCGTTCTCGTTGCGTCCGGGTACGAAATAGGTCGGCGAACGCTGCAGCAGGGTAACGTGGTCGCAGTCCCCGGCGATGGCGGGCACCAAGGTGGCGGCGGTTGCGCCCGAGCCGATGACCACGACTTTCTTGCCCTTGTAGTCTAGGGTCTCAGGCCATTCCTGCGGGTGGATGATCTGGCCCGTATAGTCGCTCATGCCTGGCCATTGCGGCGTGTAGCCCTGCAACTGGCGATAATAGCCCTGGCACATCCACAGGAAGTTGGTGGTGAAGCGCTGGACCACCCCTTCGCTGCGGGTGACTTCCAGGGTCCACAGCTTGTCCTGGCTGGACCAGCTGGCGCGGGTGATCTTGTGGCCATAACGGATGTGGCGGGCCAGATCGTTGTCCTCGATCACCTCGCCCATATATTTGAGGATCTCGGCGGCGCTGGCGATCGGCGGCCCAACCCAGGGCTTGAAGCGATAGCCGAAGGTGTAGAGGTCGCTGTCGGAGCGGATGCCGGGATAGGTATGGCTGCGCCAGGTACCCCCGAAATCGCCCAGGGCTTCCAGCACGACGAAGCTTGCTCCCGGACGCTGCTGGCGCAGGTGGTAGGCCCCGCCGACCCCGGATATGCCGGCCCCGACGATGATCACGTCGAAATGTTCGGTCGATGACTGTTGCGGCGCTCTCTCGAGCGTGGAGGTGTCCGTCATGCGCGTCTTCCCTGGGCGGAGGACGCTGAGGTCCGCCGCATGCCCTCGCCAAAGTTGACGCCTCTTCGGACGTCTAACTGAACGCAGTAAACCTACAGGCTGCCGCGAGGTTTGATCAGGATCAAGCGACTTGTTTCGACAGGCGTGCGGCGCACGAGGTCAGCGTGCGCGCCGGGCTGGTCGGACTGTGGCCGTCAGGCGGCCGGATAGATCAGCTGGAGGCCCGGCTGGCGTCGGCGGTGACGGTGTCGACCCGGGTCCAGATCTGCGACTTGCAGAGCATTTTCCCCAGCACGCAGCCCTTGGCACGCAGGGTTCGGGCGTCAATGAACTCGGCGGTGCCTGACAGCGTGACCTTCAGGGTCGGCACGAAGACCTTGCCGCGCATGAAACCGTTGCCGACGGGTTCGAAGTCCCGCAGCAGCTGCTGGCCGATCAGGGTGTCGTAGCCACTCTTGCGAGCGTCGGCCTGGGCCTTGGGGCTGGCATAGACCACTACGCCGCAGGTGCTCGTCCCGCAGCCCTTGATCTCGACCCGGACATTGTCCTTGGGGTTGCGCCAGATGCCGTAGCCCTCGCCGGCCGCATGGGCCGGGGCTGACGCAAGACCAACGAGCGCGGCGAGCGCGACAAAGAAAAACTTGAGCTTACGCATGACGAAAAGGTGACGCCTCCAGAGACCGTGATCTGCGGTCAATGCGTCAGGTTATCAAGGGGGTGTGGCGTTTGTGGCGCTACACAAGGTGTAACAGTGGATTTCAGGTTACAGTGACTTCCGTCGGCTCGCTGGCCGGCGGAAGGCCATGGCCCAGCCGCTGTCGTCGCGTCGCCGTTGACATCGCGGTCGCCGCGCGGCAGGTCGAGCGGCAATGAAAGGCGAGGGCTGTTCTGCCTCGCATGGGAGGATATCGCGCATGGATTTCGCACTCAGCGACGACCAGATCGCCATCCAGGACGCCGCGCGCGCCTTTGCCGAGGGACAGCTTGCCCCGCATTCGGCGGAATGGGACGAGAAGAAACACTTCCCGGTCGATGTGATGCGCCAGGCCGCCGCGCTGGGTTTCGCGGGCATCTATGTGCAGGAAGACGTCGGCGGTACGGGTCTGAGCCGCCTGGACGCCTCGATCATTTTCGAGGCGCTGTCCTACGGCGATGTGCCCACTGCCGCCTATCTGACCATCCACAACATGGCCTCGTGGATGATCGACCGGTTCGGATCCGAGGATCTGCGCCAGCGCTATCTGCCGCGTCTGACGACCATGGAGCTGATTGCCAGCTACTGCCTGACCGAGCCGGGCTCTGGGTCTGATGCTTCAAGCATGCGCACCAGCGCCAGGCTGGAGGGCGACCACTACGTCCTGAACGGCGGCAAGGCCTTCATCTCGGGCGGTGGCGTGTCGGACGTCTATGTTGTCATGGCCCGCACCGGCGGCGACGGCGCCAAGGGCGTCTCGGCCTTCGTGGTCGAGAAGGGGACGCCGGGCCTCACCTTCGGCGCCAACGAGCGCAAGATGGGCTGGAACAGCCAGCCGACGGCGGCGGTGAACTTTGACGATTGCCGGGTGCCGGTCGCCAACCGGATCGGCCAGGAAGGCGAGGGCTTCCGCTTCGCCATGATGGGGCTGGATGGCGGGCGCCTGAATATCGCCTCCTGCTCGCTGGGCGGGGCCCAGTTCGCGCTGGACACCGCCAAGGCCTATCTGGAGACCCGCAACCAGTTCGGCCGCCCGCTGAAGGACTTCCAGGCCCTGCAGTTCAAGCTGGCCGACATGGCCACGGAGTTGGAAGCCGCCCGCCTGATGGTGCGCCGCGCGGCCCATGCGCTGGATAACCGCGACCCGCAGGCCACCAAGCTGTGCGCCATGGCCAAGCGCTTCGCCACCGACGCCGGCTTCCAGGTGGCCAATGACGCTTTGCAGCTGCACGGCGGCTACGGCTATCTGCAGGACTATCCGCTGGAGCGCATCGTCCGCGACCTGCGGGTGCACCAGATCCTGGAAGGCACCAACGAGATCATGCGCGTGATCATAGCGCGCGAGATATTCCGGCAGTGACCCCGCCGTGCTAGTCTGACCACATGTGGTCAGACTAGGAGCTTGCCATGCGTGAAGTCGGTGTCCTTGAAGCCAAGACCCACCTGTCGGCCCTGCTGGACGCGATCGAGAAAGACGGCGAGGCGGTGATGATCACCCGTCATGGGCGCGTGGTGGCCAGGCTGTCGCCGGCGGGTCCGGATGAGGGTGTGCGGCCACGCTTGCGGTCCGGGAAAGATCTCGCGGCTGAATTCGAGCGCCTGCGCGACCAGATCGCCGCCGCCCACCCTGAAACCGGCGCACTGACCTGGGAAGAGTTGAAACAGATGGCGCGGGAATGACATCGGTCGTCCTGGACGCTTCGGTCGCCCTGGCGTGGATGTTGAGGTCGCAGGCGACACCAGCGGCGACGGCGTTCTTGATTGCGGAGGATGCTCGGACGTTCGAAGTCCCGGCCATCTTTGAATGGGAAGTGCGCAACGTCCTGCTCTCGTTGGAGCGCCGAGGTTCGTTGTCTGAGCCCGAATACCTACAGGCCGAGGCGATCTATGATCGACTCGACTTGCGCTACAACGCGCCCGTCACCGACATGTCGGACTTGAGCGCCTTGGCTCGGAAGGCGCGGCTAAGCTTGTTTGATGCGTCCTATCTTGCTCTGGCGCTAGACCGACGATGGCCCATGGCCTCCCGTGATGAGGCGCTGCTGGGCGCCGCCATGGCGGCGGGCGTTGACTGTTTTGATCTGAGATGACGACCTGATGATCTATCTCTGCCGCCACGGCCAGACCGAGTGGAACCGTGAAGGACGCCTGCAAGGGCGCACGGAATCCGATCTCACCGCGCTGGGGCGGTTGCAGGCGGAGGCGATGGCCGATCTGCTGTTCGATCTGGTCGCGCGCGAGCCTGCTGCGGCCTGGACTTTGGTCGCCAGCCCCCTGCGCCGCGCGCGGATGACGGCCGAGGCCATCGGTCGGCGCCTGGGCTTGCCGCTTGCGTTCGACGAGCGTCTGCTGGAGATCGATGTCGGCGAATGGTCGGGCCGTTTGCGCGACGAGGTTCGGGGCGAAAACCCGCATCTGGCCGGAGATGACGCCTGGGGGTTCCTGGCTCCCGGCGGTGAGACGTATGAGGGAATGATGGCGCGCATCGCCGACTGGCTCGCCGATCAAGCCCCCGAGCCCGATCGCCGGCTGATCGTGGTGAGCCACGGCGTCGCCGGCCGCTTGCTGCGCGGGGCCTATGCCGGACTGTCGCGCGAAGAGACCCTGGTTCAGGACGTGCCGCAGGACGCCCTCTACCGTCTGGCCGCCGGCCAGATCGACCGCCTGGACTGCGAACCTGTCGAGGAACCGGCATGCTGAACGACACCGCCGAAATCATTGTCCGCGTTCATAAAAACGTTGGCCGGATTACGCTTAACAGACCCAAGGCGCTGCACGCCCTGACGCTGGGCATGTGCGAGACCATGATCAACACCCTGCTGGAGTGGCAGGCCGATCCCGAGATCGACATGGTCATGATCGACCATACCGGCGAGCGCGGCTTCTGCGCTGGCGGCGACATCCGCATGCTGGCCGAGAGCGGGGCGGGCGACGGCGTCGCGGCGCGGCAGTTCTTCCACACCGAGTATCGGCTCAATCACCTGCTCTTCACCTATGACCGTCCGGTCGTGGCGATCATGGACGGGGTGGTGATGGGCGGCGGCGTTGGCATCTCGATGCCGGCCCACTACCGGATCGCCACCGAGCGCACGACCTTCGCCATGCCTGAAACCGGTATTGGCCTGTTCCCCGATGTCGGCGGCGGCTGGTACCTGCCGCGCCTGCCGGGCAAGGCGGGGCTTTGGCTGGCCCTGACCGGGGCGCGGATCAAGGGCGCGGACTGCCTGCGCCTGGGCATCGCCACCCATTTCGTGGAGTTCGGCGCGATCGAGGGCCTGAAGAAGGCGATCATCGCCGATCACCGCCGCGTCGACGAGATCCTGAAGATGTTCCGGGCCGACGCGGGAAAGGCCCCATTGGCCAGCATCGAGCAGGACCTCAACCGGCTGTTTGTCGGTGACAGCGTCGAGCAGATCTTCGAGTTTCTGGAAATGGACTCCAGTGACTGGGGCAAGGCCCAGCTGGCCGCCCTGAAAACCAAGTCGCCCCAGACCCTGAAGGTGGCCTTTCGGCAGCTGGAGCTGGGCGAGGCGGCCCAGGACTTCGCCGAGCACATGGCGATGGAGTATCGCATCGGCGCCCGGGTCGTTCAGAGACACGACTTCATCGAGGGCGTTCGGGCCGTGATCATCGACAAGGACAATGCGCCCCAATGGGTGCCGGCCACTCTGGAAGGTGTGACCGAAGCGATGCTCGACCAGATTTTCGCGCCGCTTGCGCCGGAAGACGAATGGACGCCGCTGACGTAAGGGACGTCCTGCGCTAACCTGAGCGCAACAAGAACACTACCGGTCGGAAGGAATGCCATGCGTAAGCCGCTTCTCAGTCTCGTTGCCGTGCTCGGTCTCGCCGCGTGCGCCACGACGCCCATGGGACCGCCGCCTCCGCCCCCGCCGCCCTCGGGCCCTGTCGCCGTGGCTATTCCCGCCAACATCGCCGCCGCCGTTTCCGATCCCGCCCGCCCGGCCGCCGACATGGTCCGCGACGCGGACCGCCTGCCGGGCGAGGTCCTGACCTTTGCCGGCGTCAAGACCGGTGCCAAGGTCGCCGACCTGATCCCGGGCGGTGGCTATTTCACCCGTATCTTCGCCAAGGCCGTGGGTCCCAAGGGCAAGGTCTACGCCTATGTGCCTGACGAGCTGACCAAGCTGGCCAAGCGCGAGCCGGCCGTGAACGCCATCGCCCGCGACCCGGCCTACAAGAACGTGACGGTGCTGCTCAACACGCTGCCGAACTTCTCGGGCCCTGAGAAGCTGGATCTGGTGTTCACCGCCCAGAACTATCACGACATGCACAACAAGTTCATGGGACCGGCCGATCTGGGCGCCGTGAACCGCGCGGTCTTCCGCTCACTGAAGCCCGGCGGCGTCTATCTGGTCATCGACCATTCGGCCGAGGCGGGCTCGGGACTGCGCGACACCGAGACCCTGCACCGAATCGATTCGGCAGCGGTGAGATCTGAAGTGACGGCCGCCGGCTTTGTCTTCGAGGGCGAAAGCAGGGTGCTGCGCGACCCGGTCGACAAGCGCACCGCCAGCGTCTTCGACCCCTCGATCCGCGGCAAGACCGACCAGTTCGTCTACAAGTTCCGCAAGCCCGCCAGCGCGCGATAGTCCGTACAAGCTGTCACCCCGGCCAAGCGCGCCGCGCGCCGAGCCGGGACCGCCGGAAGCTCTGAGTTTGTTGCGGTCCCGGGTCTTCGCTGCGCTACGCTCGCCATGACAGTGTCGAATGAACAAGAACCGCGCCCATGAGGCGCGGTTCGCATTTGGGAGCACCAGCATGACCCGCATCGCGTTCATCGGTCTTGGCAATATGGGCGGCGGCATGGCCGCCAATCAGGCCCGGGCCCAGAACCAGGTCAGGGCGTTCGACCTGTCGCCGCAGGCAATCGCGCGGGCCGTGGCGGCGGGCTGTCTTGCGGCGGGCTCGGTCGCCGAAGCCGTGGCTGACGCCGAGGTGGTGATCACCATGCTGCCGGCCGGATCTCATGTGCGCAGCGTCTATGGCGAGCAGATCCTGGCCCTTGCGCCCAAGTCTGCCCTGCTGCTCGACTGCTCGACGATCGACGTCGACAGCGCCCGAGCCGTGGCCGGCCAGGCCTCCGCCGCAGGCTTCCGATTCGCCGACGCGCCCGTGTCGGGCGGGGTCATGGCCGCCGAGGCCGGTACCCTGGCCTTCATGGTCGGCTGCGACGCCGCTGATTTCGCCGCCATTGAGGCGTCGCTGGCGCCGATGTCCCGCGTCACCATCCACGCCGGCGACCACGGGGCGGGGCAGGCGGCCAAGATCTGCAACAACATGCTGCTGGGCGTGTCGATGCTCGGAACCTGCGAGGCCTTCGCCCTGGCCGAGAAACTGGGCCTGGCCGCCGACCGATTCTTCGAGATCGCCAGCAAGTCGTCGGGCCAGTGCTGGTCTGTCTCGACCTATTGCCCCGTACCCGGTGTTGGTCCCGCCACGCCCGCCGACCGCCAGTACGAAGGCGGCTTTGCCACGGCGATGATGCTGAAAGATCTCAAGCTGGCCCAGGAAGCTGCCGCCAAGGCCGGCGCCTCGACGCCCATGGGCGCTCAGGCTGAGGCGCTTTACGCCCTGTTCGACGCCAACGGTTTTGGGAACAAGGACTTCTCGGCAGTGATCCAGCTGCTGCGCGGCCGCCTCGCCGAACTTGGCTGATGCGGGCTTGACCTGGATCAATGTGACAAAAAGCCTGTTTCCTAAGCGTAAGTAATCGTCCCTATGTGGACAGTGGCGGCCCGTGCGTGCGAAACGCGATGTATCGATAAGGGACCGACGGTCCGGCGGTCCTGTCCGTCTGGCGGTCGAGTAAGAAGACCATGGACTATAAATCTGCGTTCCGCTCCGCGATCGGCCAGATCCGTGAAGAAGGCCGCTATCGGGTTTTTGCGGACCTGAAACGACACCGCGGCGCCTTCCCGCGCGCGACCTGGACCGGTCCTGACGGTGGCGAGAGCGACGTCGTGGTCTGGTGCAGCAACGACTATCTGGGCCAAGGTCAGAACCCAATCGTGCTGGACGCCATGCACGCCGCGATCGACCAGCATGGCTCAGGCTCGGGCGGCACCCGCAACATTTCCGGCACCAACCATCACCATGTCGAACTGGAGGCGGAGCTTGCCGACCTGCATGGCAAGGACGCAGCGCTGCTGTTCACCTCGGGCTATGTCTCGAATGAAGCCAGCCTGAGTGTGCTCTACAAGATCCTGCCGGGTCTGATCATTTTCTCCGACGAGCAGAACCACGCCTCGATGATCGCCGGCATCCGCAATGGCGGCGGCAAGCGACACATCTTCCGCCATAACGACCTGGCGCACCTGGAAGAACTGCTGGCGGCTGCGCCGGTCGATGCGCCCAAGCTGGTGGCGTTCGAGAGCGTCTATTCGATGGATGGCGATATCGCCGATGTCGGCGCGACGGCGGCCCTGGCCAAGAAATACGGCGCGATGACCTATCTCGACGAGGTCCACGCGGTCGGCATGTACGGCCGGCGCGGCGGCGGCGTTGCCGAGCGTGACGGCGTCATGGACCAGATCGACATCATCGAAGGCACCCTGGGCAAGGCCTTTGGCGTCATGGGTGGCTACATCACCGGTGATGTCGAGGTGGTCGACGCCATCCGCCTGATGGCTTCGGGCTTTATCTTCACCACCTCGCTCCCGCCGGCCCTGACGGCCGGGGCCCTGGCCAGCGTCAAGTGGCTCAAGCTGCATCCCGAGGTGCGTGAAATGCACCAGGAGCGCGCCCAGACCCTGAAGGCCATGTTCAAGGCCGCCGGGCTGCCGGTGATGGAAAACGACAGCCACATCGTTCCCGTGATGGTGGGCGACCCCAATCACACCAAACTGATCAGCGACATGCTGCTGGCCGAGCACGGCGTCTATGTCCAGCCGATCAACTATCCGACCGTGCCGCGGGGCACAGAGCGTCTGCGCTTCACGCCGACGCCGTTCCATACCGACGACATGATGCGCAAGCTGGTCGGGGCGATGGAACAGCTATGGGCTCACTGCAATGTGGCCCGCATGGGCGGCTACGCCGCCTGATCGGCTCAGGAGGGGGCTTAGAGCCCCCGCCGAACGCCCTTGCCCAGGCCTATCTGCTTGGCGAAGTCCGAGCGCCGCGCCGCATAGGCTGGCGCGACCATGGGGTAGTCAGCAGGAAGACCCCATTTGCGGCGGTATTCCTCAGGGCTCATATTATAGTGAGAGCCAAGGTAACGCTTGAGCATTTTCAGGCGTTTTCCGTCCTCCAGGCAGACAATGAAGTCATGCTGGATAGAGCGAGAGACCGGAACGGCGGGCTTGGCCTTCTCGACGGCCCGCTGCGGCTGGCCGTCATTGAGGGTCGACAGCGCTCCGTAAACGGTGCGGATCAGCTCGGGTATGATTGATTGAGCGACGGTGTTCTGCCCCACATAGGCGGCCACGATGTCGGCGCTGAGCGCCAGAAGGTCGGGCGATTGCCCGTCGTTGAAGCCTGCAGCCACACTTTGCGCCGTCATCGGTGATCGCCTCTCGATTGTTGCAGTCTTCGGGCCGGGGCGCACTCATCGCCCCGGCAGGCGACGAACGTGCAACATTCTCCGAGGTTCCGAGATTGATCGCGGCGCTAGGGCCGCTACATAGAGCGGCACTGACTCCCTGCAGTGTCTGGAGACCGCCCATGACCGCTCACGCTAACCTGACCGCCTTCTTCGGCGCGGACCTCGCCACGGCGGACCGCGACATCTTTGATCGGATCGGTCTGGAGCTGGGTCGTCAGCAAAGCCAGATTGAGCTGATCGCCTCGGAAAACATCGTTTCCAGGGCCGTGCTGGAGGCGCAGGGTTCGATCCTGACCAACAAGTACGCCGAGGGCTATCCGGGCAAGCGCTACTACGGCGGCTGCGAGTTCGTTGACGAGATCGAGCTGATCGCCATCGAGCGCGCCAAGCAGCTTTTCGGCGCCGGCTTCGCCAACGTCCAGCCGCATTCGGGCTCGCAGGCCAACCAGGCGGTGTTCATGGCCCTGCTGCAGCCGGGTGACTGTTTCCTGGGCATGGACCTGGCCGCCGGCGGCCATTTGACGCACGGCAGCCCCGCCAATCAGTCGGGCAAGTGGTTCAAGCCTGTGACCTATTCGGTTCGCCAGCAGGACCATCTGATCGATTATGACAGCGTCGCCGAAGTGGCGCTGCGCGAGAAGCCCAAGCTGATCATTGCCGG
Organism: Caulobacter sp.; assembly: GCA_031415995.1. Taxonomy (GTDB): domain Bacteria; phylum Pseudomonadota; class Alphaproteobacteria; order Caulobacterales; family Caulobacteraceae; genus Caulobacter. The sequence continues at coordinate 30,703 of JANOSS010000023.1, forward strand.
CGGCAGCGCCTATAGCCGCGAGATCGACTTTGCCCGGTTCCGCCAGATCGCTGACAGTGTCGGCGCCTATCTGATGGTCGACATGGCCCACTTTGCGGGTCTGGTCGCCGGGGGCGCCTATCCCAGCCCTATCCCGCACGCCCACATCGTGACGACCACCACCCACAAGACCCTGCGCGGTCCCCGGGGCGGTCTGGTGCTGACCAATGACGAAGCGATCATCAAGAAGGTCAATTCGGCGGTTTTCCCTGGCCTGCAGGGCGGTCCGCTGGAGCATGTCATTGCCGCCAAGGCCGTGGCCTTTGGTGAAGCGCTGCGTCCGGAGTTCAAGGCCTACGCCAAACAGGTGATCGCCAATGCACGGGCCCTGGCCGAGGCCCTCGGCAAATCCGGCGTGAATATCGTCTCCGGCGGCACCGATAGCCACCTGATGCTGGTGGACCTGCGGCCCAAGGGCGTGACCGGTCGCGATGCCGAACACAGCCTTGAGCGCGCCAACATGACCTGCAACAAGAACGGCGTGCCGTTCGACACCGCGCCCTTCACCATCACCTCGGGCATCCGGCTGGGCACGCCCGCCGGCACCACCCGGGGCTTTGGCGAGGCTGAGTTTACCCGGGTCGGTGAGTTGATCGGCGAAGTCGTCAACGGCCTGTCGGCCAACGGCGCTGAGGGCAACGGGGCCGTCGAGACCAAGGTGCGCGAAGAAGTGCTGGCCTTGACGGCGCGCTTCCCGATCTACAACTAATAGGGTGGATTGAGCCGGGGAGGGCCAGATCATGCGCTGCCCTTTCTGTGGCCACGCCGAAAGCCAGGTCAAGGACAGCCGCCCGTCGGAAGACGGCGCGGCTATCCGTCGCCGTCGCGCCTGTCCCGAATGCGGCGGCCGGTTCACGACCTTTGAGCGGGTCCAGCTGCGCGAGCTGACGATTCTCAAGCGGTCGGGGCGGCGATCGCCGTTCGATCGCGAGAAGCTGGTCCGGTCGATTGCCCTGGCGACCCAGAAGCGTCCCGTCGAGGCCGAACGCGTGGATCGAATGATCAACGGCATCGTCCGGCAGCTGGAAAGCATGGGCGAGACCGCGCTTCCGTCCTCCACAGTGGGCGAAATGGTCATGAAGGCGCTCAAGGCCCTCGATGACGTGGCCTATGTCCGATACGCGTCGGTCTATCGCGATTTCAAGGAAACTAGCGATTTTGCAAAGTTTCTGGGCGAAGAAGGCCTGAGCGACGTCGCGGACGAAGAAGTATAGGCGCATTCTGTAACGATTGCGGTTGAGTCTGTTGGCGACGCGCCGGCGCTGCCCAGGAGTTCGAGTTAGATGATTGAAGAGAAGATCCGCCTGCTGATCGTGGAGGGCCGCAGCTATTCGGGCATCTCCGACGAACTGCTGCGCGGAGCCGCGCAGGCGATCGAGGCCTATGGCGCGGACTATGACGTCATAACCGTCTCCAGCGCGCTACAGATCCCCGGCGCGGTAGCAATGGCCGAAGAGGCCGGTCACCGTCCAGTCGGCATCCAGTATGACGGCTATGTCGCCCTGGGCTGCGTGATTCGCGGCGAGACCTATCATTTCGAGATCGTCGCCAACGAGACCGCGCGTGGTCTGCAGGACCTGTGCATCGGCAAGCGCCTGGCCATCGGCTTTGGTGTGTTGACCGTCGATGAGGAAGATCAGGCCTGGACGCGCGCCAGGGTCAGCGAAGGCGATCGGGGCGGCGCGGCCGCCAAGGCCTGCCTGGAGACCGTCTCCCTCAAGCGTCGGCTGCTGGGACAGACCCGATGAGCAAGAATCGGATCCAGCCCCGTTCGGTGGCCCGCCTGGCCGCTGTTCAGGCCCTTTATCAGATGGAGGTCTCCGGGGTCGGCGTCGACGCCGTGATCCGGGAGTTCTCCGAGCACCGTTTCGACCGCGACGTGGATGGCCAGCAGATGGCCGCCGCAGACGAGACCTTCTTCGCCGAACTGGCCAAGGGCGTTGTGGCCAAGCAGGGCGAGGTCGATCAGGCCATCGTCAAGCGCTTGGCCTCGGGTTGGCGTCTGGAACGCCTGGACGCCACTGCGCGCGCGGTGCTGCGGGCCGGCGCTTTCGAGCTGATCCATCGCCGCGATGTTCCCACCGAGGTCGTCATCGACGAGTATGTCGAGATCGCCAAATCGTTCTTCGAAGGACCGGAGGCCGGATTCATCAATGGTGCCCTCGACGCGATCGCACGCGATGCACGAACCTGACGCGGACGACGACTGGTTTTCGGATGACGGCCCGTCGCAACCGGCGGCTGCGCCGGCCAACGAGTTCGACCATATTGCCCGTCTTCTCCGCCCGCTGACGCGCGGCGATCCCGTCGCGCTCGACCTGATGGATGATGCGGCTGTCTTGCCGTCCCGCATCGACCACGATCTGGTGATCACCAAGGACACCATGGTCGCCGGCGTGCATTTCCTGGCCGGCGAGGATCTCGATCTGGTGGCCAAGCGGTTGCTGCGCACCAACCTGTCGGACCTGGCCGCCAAGGCCGCTGAACCGTATGGCTATTTCCTGTCGATTGGCTGGCCGTCGGGTACGACTATCGAGGATCGCGAGACCTTCGCGCTCGGCCTAGCCGAGGACGGCGAGCTCTACGACATCAACCTGTTGGGTGGTGACACGGTCACCACCTCCGGCCCTCTGGTCGTTTCGGCGACTTTCCTGGGCTGGGTTCCCGCCGGCGACGCGGTGCTTCGGCGCGGCGCGCGGGTCGGCGACCGTCTGATGGTCAGCGGCACGATTGGCGACGGCTGGCTGGGCCTGCTGGCTCACTGGGGCGAGGTCGAGGATCACGACGGCAGCCTGGTCAGCAGCTATCGCCTGCCGCCGCCGCGCCTGAGTATTCGCGACCCCCTGCGGGCCTATGCCCGGGCCGCCGCCGACGTTTCCGATGGCCTGCTGGCCGACGCCGCCCACGTGGCCAAGGCCAGCGGCTTGCGAGTCATGGTCGATCTGGACCGCCTGCCTCTGTCTCCCGGCGCCCGCAACTGGCTCAGCGCCCAGCCGGAAGCCGGCGAGGCGCGGATGTCCCTGGCGTCGGGCGGCGACGACTATGAGATCGTCTGCGCCGTCGATCCTACCGACGTGGCGGCCTTCCAGGCTGCCGCCATGGCTGCGGGCGTTCCCGTGCGCGACATTGGCGAGTTCGTGGAAGGCGAAGGGATCTGCGCCCTGTTCAAGGGCAAGGATATCACCCCAGAGCGCCTCGGCTGGCTTCACGGGTAGTAAAACCTCAAGCCTTGTTGGGTATGGTGAGCGCATGATCGCTCGTTCAGCCCTCACGCGCCGCCTCCTGATCGCCACCGCCCTGCTGGTCGTGGCGAACCCCGCCCAAGCCAGTGGGCCGCCGAAGAAGAAGGACGGCGAGGCCGCCGCGCCGGACCCGAAGATCAAGCTTCAGCCCATCGCCATTCCGATCATCGTTGACGGCAAGTTGCTGAACTACATTTTCGTCGACATGAGCCTCAATATGGCACCAGCGGTCCCTGTGACCGCGATGCAGGGGCAGGAGCCGCTGCTGCGCGATGCCGTCGTCAAGGCCGCTCACCGCACGCCATTCACCGCTTCTGACACCTATATCGAAGTCGATGCCGTCAAGCTCAAGGCCGTCGTGATGCGCGAAGTCGCTGCCCTGGTCGGCAAGGGCAAGGTGGCTTCGGTCGAGATCACCAAGCAGATCGCGCGCAAGCAGATCTCGCATCCTTCCGGCCCCAGGCGCGCTGCGGCTCCTGGAGCGGGCGCTCATTCCGCCCCGGCCGCCGCCCACCACTAACCCGCTTCTAACAATCGTTTCGCCTACCGTGTGGCTCGCACGGCCATGGGTTGCGTACCCTTGTGCCATTTGGCACTGTCCAGCCCTTGGCGTGCTATGCGCGTCAATTCAGGGAGCATCGAGGGGGCACGAGGCCATAAGGCCCACCCGTCTATCCGAACGACATCTTGATCATGGTCAGGGCGTCCAAACCGGATCGGCGTACCCCTCGTGATTGGAAGCGCGAAGGGACAATATACGGATGAGTTCTTGGCTTATACTGGCCATAGCGGCCGGGCTGCTGGCGGTGCTGTATGGCGCTGTCCAGACGGCCAGCTTGATGCGGGCCTCGCCCGGCAATGCGAAGATGCAGGAGATCGCCGCGGCGATTCAGGAAGGCGCTCAGGCCTATCTGAAGCGCCAGTACACCACCATCGCCCTGGTCGGCGTGGTGGTCATCGCTCTGCTGACCTTCTTCTTCAAATCCTGGGAGCAGCCCGTCGGTTTCGCTCTGGGCGCCATCCTGTCGGGCGCCGCCGGCTTCGCCGGGATGCTGATCTCGGTTCGCGCCAATGTGCGTACCGCCCAGGCCGCGTCCGAGAGCCTGGCCAAGGGCCTGTCCATGGCCTTCACCTCCGGCGCCGTCACCGGCATGCTGGTGGCCGGTTTCGCCCTGATCGGGGTTGCAGGCTATTTCGCCCTGCTGACCGGTCCCGGCGGCTATGCTGGCACAGACCGCGTGGTGGTCGATTCGCTGGTCTCTCTGGGCTTCGGCGCCAGCCTGATCTCGATCTTCGCCCGCCTGGGTGGCGGCATCTTCACCAAGGGCGCCGACGTGGGCGGTGATCTGGTGGGCAAGGTCGAGGCCGGCATCCCGGAAGATGACCCCCGCAACGCCGCAACCATCGCTGACAATGTCGGCGACAATGTCGGCGACTGCGCCGGCATGGCCGCCGACCTGTTCGAAACCTATGCGGTGACCACGGTCGCCACCATGGTTCTGGCGGCGATCTTCTTCCGCGGCACCGAAGCGGTGACGGCGATGATGCTGCTGCCGCTGGCCATCTGCGCGGTCTGCATCGTCACCTCGATCATCGGCGTGTTCTTTGTCCGCCTGGGCAAGAGCCAGAACATCATGGGCGCCCTCTACAAGGGCCTCATCGTCACCGGCCTGCTGTCGATCCCGGCGGTCTGGTACGTGATCCACCAACTGGTGCCTGCGGCTGTCACCGTCGGCGAGCAGACCTTTGACGCCAACGCCCTGTTCTATTGCGGCCTGGCCGGTCTGGGCGTCACCGCCCTGATCGTGATGATCACCGAATACTATACCGGCACCAATTTCCGCCCGGTGAAGTCAGTGGCTCAGGCCAGCGTCTCGGGTCACGGCACCAATGTGATCCAGGGTCTGGCCATGTCGCTGGAATCCACGGCCCTGCCGGCTCTGACCATCATCGTCGGCATCATTGTGACCTATAATCTGGCAGGCCTGTTCGGCATCGCCATCGCCACCACCACCATGCTGTCGCTGGCGGGCTTCATTGTCGCCCTGGACGCCTTCGGTCCGGTCACCGACAACGCCGGCGGCATCGCCGAGATGGCGGGTCTCCCGCCGGAAGTCCGCGTCACCACCGACGCCCTCGACGCCGTGGGCAACACCACCAAGGCCGTCACCAAGGGTTACGCCATCGGTTCGGCCGGCCTGGGCGCCCTGGTGCTGTTCGCCGCCTATACCGAAGACCTGAAGTTCTTCTCGGCCAATGCCGCGCCGGGCAGCTTCTTCGAGGGCATGGGTCCTGTGACCTTTGACCTGTCCAATCCCTATGTCGTGGTCGGCCTGCTGTTTGGGGGACTTTTGCCCTTCCTGTTCAGCGGCATGTCGATGACCGCCGTGGGGCGCGCCGCCGAGTCGGTGGTGGCCGAGGTGCGTCGCCAGTTCCGCGAGAACCCCGGCATCATGACCTATGAGGTCAAGCCCGAGTACGGCAAGGCGGTCGACATCCTGACCAAGGCGGCGATCCGTGAAATGATCGTGCCATCCCTGCTGCCGGTGGTGTCGCCTATCGTGTTGTTCTTCGTGATCAACGCCATCGCCGGCAAGGTGGACGCCTTCGCCTCGCTGGGCGCCATGCTGATGGGCGTGATCGTCACGGGCCTGTTCGTCGCCATCTCGATGACCAGCGGCGGCGGCGCCTGGGACAACGCCAAGAAGGTGATCGAGGAAGGCTTCACCGACAAGGACGGCGTCCTGCATACCAAGGGTTCGGAGGCTCACAAGGCCGCCGTGACCGGCGATACCGTCGGCGACCCCTACAAGGACACCTCGGGTCCCGCCGTGAACCCGATGATCAAGATCACGAACATCGTGGCCCTGCTGCTGCTGGCGGTTCTGGCCCACGGGGTCTGATCAAGACATATCCTGGACAAGACGACGCCCCGGAGAGTGATCTCCGGGGCGTTTTCCGTTTTTTGCCTGCAGGCAGGCTTAGCCGCGGCGGCCGCCATCGTGACCATCACGGCCGTGATGGTCACGATCCTGGTGGTCATGCTTTTGCACATAGATGCGCTGACTCAGACGGTCGAAGCGGATGTCCAGGTCGCGGCGTTCCTGCATCGACAGGCCGCCGCCGCTTCGACGGTACCGGACCTCCAGGCGACCCAGGCTTCGAAACTCCCCGCGCAGGCGCTGGGCTTCCGGGCGGGTGATCTCGCCGCTAAGGACGCCTTGGTCTATGCGGCGGTCCAGATTGGCCTGGCGCTGGTTGACTGACTGCCAAGGCGCGGCCTGGGCGGCCAGCGGAGCCGCAGAAACGATGACCAAGGCTGAGAGGGAAAGCAGGAGGCGTTTCATGGCGAAAACCTTTCGAAACGGGCGATCGCCGGGGAGTGCGATCCTATCCAGCCATAAAGCCACCCTCCGTCTGAATGTTCCCCGGGCCGCTCGTTATGTGGAGTTCATCCGCCCCGATCTATTCGCATCACGCTGATCGGGGCAGGGCAAAGGTCGCCAGGATTGGATAGCTTCGTTTGCTCAAGGCTTGTTGGGGCGCGCTATTTCGGCAACGAACCGGAACGCATTTTGCCGGCTGGCGCCTAGACCAAAGGTCGCCATGATTGAATCATCTCGTTTGCTCTAGAGTCTTGTTTTGACGCGCTATTTCGGCGGCGACACGGTATCCACTTCGCCGAATAACGCCCTAGTAGACGTCTTCGGGATCGAACTCGGCCCCTTCGCCGGCCTCATCAGCCGCTGAGCGCCGTTCCTGGCCGGCGAACTCGTGATCGATCCGGCGACGGCGGCAGGGGCCGAAATAGGCGCCCACTCGAACGAAGGGACGGGGATTGTTGATCACCTCGTTGAGGCGGTGCATCACCCCGCGCGCATTCAGCGGCTTGGCGAGGAACTCGGTGACCCCAGCCATGCGCGCGTCGTCAAGGCTGCGCTTGGTGGCGTGGCCTGTGATCATCACGATTGGAACATAGGGGCTTGGGCTGGCGGGTGATGTCCGGATCCACCTGATGAATGCCAGGCCATCGACCGGCTGCATCATCAAGTCAGTGAAAATGATATCGACTTCCCGGCCGGTCAGAATGCGCAGCGCCTGAAGGCCATCCTCGGCTTCGTGAATAGCGCGGATGCCGAAGGACTTCAGGATCGCGCCCATGATTTTGCGCATGTTTGAGTTGTCGTCGACGACGAGCACGGACAACGAACTGAGGTTCATCCCGTTCACTCAACCTTCTCCAATCACCCAGCAATGTGCATGAGCTGCACCCTGATGTCCCTAGAGCCCTGTCCGACCTGATGGCTTCACCAGGGTCGGACGAAAAGGGCTCTCAATCAAAAGTTTAGAGCGTTTTCGATCCGATAACCGTTTCACACCTATCGGAAAACGCTCTAGCGACGAAGCTGCGCCAGCTCTGGTTTATGAAGTGTTTCGGTGCGCAATCTGAGTTTATGAAACCGTCATGATCGAGTTTTGACTGTAAATCTCCTCGCAGATACCTATCGCGACGGTAGATTTAAGTTGCAAACTTTCGTGATGCGCGAAAAAGGCCGCGCTCTGCAAGGGCGCGGCCTTCTGAAGCTCTGCGATGCTGTGACGCTTAGCGGCGGTCGCCGGGGCGGCTGCCGGGAACATTCTGATCGTCCTGGGGCAGCATGCCGCCACGACCGACGTTTCCGAGCAACTGCTCAAGGATGGTCATTTCGCGACCGCGAGTCGGGGTCTCTCGGCTGTTGTAGGCGATGACCTTGCCGTCCTTCAGCGTGAAGGTGTTGACCGAGGCGACCTTTTCGTCGGCCGGGTTGAACTTGATGGCGATGACGTCGCGCTTGATCACGCGCGGCATGTAGAAGGCTACCCGGTCCGTGGTCTGGGACACGTAGTACCAGGTGTTCGGGTCGAAGGTTGAAATGGTCGAGGGCGAGCCCAGCTTCTCCATCAGCGTGGATTTGCTGTCCTCGCCGACCTTCATGTCGGCGGGGCGGGCCTCGATGGCCTGGAAGCCGGAATAGCTCGTCAGCGGTGTGCAACCGGCCACAACGGCGGACAGGCCGAGGGCGGCGGCGACAAAAACGGCGGGACGAAACATGTAGGCTCCGGAACCGGAAAAATGCTGGACTTTGACCTATCGCCCGCAGGGGCTTAGTTCAATGGCCCGCGTGGACCGGAAGCTCATCTAGTGCCGGGTCGAGGCGAAATAGAGGCGTTGAATGATTTTGGATCGACTGCTGAAACCCAGGCCCGCCAAGGCCGCCGGGGCCAAGCTGTATGCATCGGCCGTCACCCAGGCGCGCTCAGCGCCTCTGTACGCGACGATGGGCGTTCGCGACTCGCTGGAAGGCCGGTTCGAACTTTTCACGCTGCACGTCGTGCTTTTGCTCGAACGCTTGAAGGCTCAGGGTGATTTGGCCGCTGAAACCTCCCAGGCCGTGTTCGACGCCTATGTGCGCGGTCTGGACGATGCTTTCCGCGAGATCGGCGTTTCGGATAACGCTGTCGGCAAAAAAATGAAGAAGCTGGCTGGCGCCTTCTATGGTCGCTTGAAGGCGTTTGACGAGGCCGCCGCCTCGCTGCCGGATCGCACCGCTCTGGGCGAGATGATCGGCCGCACGGTTCTGGAGGAGCGCGGCGAGGGCGACGCCGAAGCGCTGACGGCCTATGTGGTCGCCGCGCGCGAAGGTTTGGCGACCCAGTCGCTGGACGCCCTGCTGCAAGGAGAGGCGCAATGGCCGAACCCGTGAATACGCCCTGGCCCTGCGAGGTTCCCCTGGCCCGCGTCGACCGTAGCGACATCAGCCTGCGCTTTGAGCCAGACGCCGATCAGCGCAAGGCCATCGCCAGGCAACTGGGCCTGGTGCGCCTGGAGGCGTTCTCGTCCGAGGTCTATCTGACGTCGTGGATGGACGGCGCCGAGGTCTCGGGGCGCCTGAGCGCCCGGGTGATCCAGGTGTGCAGTGTAACGGCCGACGACTTCGAGGACGCCATCGAGGCGCGGTTCACGGTCCATGTTATCCCCGCAGACAGCGAGCATGCGCCGGCCGAAGAAGGCGGCGAGCTCGGGCTGGACCCCGAGGCCGACGACCCGCCAGATGTGCTGGAAGGCGATGTGATCGACGTTTCCGGCTATGTGCTGGAGCATCTGGCGCTTGAGCTGGATCCCTTCCCCCGCAAGCCGGGCGCGGTGTTCGAGAACCCGGTCCCGACGGCGGAAATCTCGCCCTTCGCCGCGCTCAAGGCGTTCAAACCCCAGGGCGAGTCGGACTAAACGGGTCCGACTCGCCCCGCTTGCGTGATACTCATGCGGGCGTTCCAGGAGCTAAAAGCGCCAACGTGTCCAACACCATAGTCATTTCGATCGACGCCATGGGCGGCGATCACGGTTCGTCCGTCGTGGTTCCGGGGGTCGCCAAGGCGGCTCAGGCGCTGCCCGGCGTGCGTTTCCTGCTGCATGGCGACGAAGCCTTGCTGAACGCCGAACTGGCCCGGTCGCCGGCGGCCAGAGCCGTCAGCGAGGTCCGTCACACCGACAAGTCCATCGCCATGGACGAAAAGCCCGCCCAGGCCATGCGCCGGGGCAAGGGCTCGAGCCTGTGGAACGCCGTCGAGTCGCTGCGCGCCGGCGAGGCTCAGGCCTGCGTCTCGGCCGGCAACACCGGCGCCCTGATGGCGATCTCCAAGCTGATTCTGCGCATGGGCGCGGGGCTGGAGCGCCCGGCCATCGTCGCCAGCTGGCCGACCATGAAGGGCATTACCGCGGTTCTGGACGTCGGGGCCAATGTCGAGAGCGACGCAGCTCAGTTGGTCGAGTTTGCGATCATGGGCGCGGCCTTCCACCATGCGGTGCACGGCTCCAAGCGACCCACGGTGGGTCTGCTCAATGTCGGGTCCGAGGACCAGAAGGGTCATGATGAGGTGCGCGAGGCGCACGCCATCCTGCGCGAAACCAAGTTGGACTTCGACTATCACGGCTTCGTCGAGGGCACCGATATCGCCTATGGCACCGTCGATGTGGTCGTCACAGACGGCTTTACCGGCAATGTCGCCCTGAAGACCGCCGAGGGGCTGGCGCGTTTCTTCTCCGGTGAGATCAAGTCGACGCTGACCTCGGGTCCCCTGGCCATGCTGGGCGCGGTGATCGCCTCGGGCGCACTGAAGAAGATGCGCGCGCGACTGGATCCGGGCCGGGTCAATGGCGGGCCGCTGCTCGGCCTGAACGGCATTGTGGTCAAGAGTCATGGCGGCGCCGACGCCAACGGCTTCTTCTCGGCCATCCGTGTGGCCAACGATCTGGCGCGTAGCGACTTCACCGCCGAGATCGACCGAAATCTGAAGCGCCTGACCGCGCCGGCGGCCCCAGGCAGCGTCGAGGGCGAGGCCAGTCCCGTCGACGCCGAGCGTGATGGAGTAAGTGAGTGAGCGTTGTCCGCAGCGCGGTCACCGGGATCGGCGGCTATCTGCCACCCAAGATCGTCACCAATGATGACCTGTCCAAGTTTGTCGACACTAGCGATGAGTGGATCGTCGAACGTACCGGCATCCGCCAGCGCCACCAGGCCGCCGAAGATCAGGCGGTGTCAGACCTCGCGCTCGAGGCCGCCAAATCGGCGCTGGCAGCGGCCGGCAAGACCGCAGCGGATGTCGATCTGATCATCGTCGCCACCACGACGCCCGACCTGACCTTTCCGGCCACCGCCACGATCGTGCAGCGCAAGCTGGGCGCGCCGGTCGGTATCGCCTTCGACATCCAGGCCGTCTGCTCGGGTTTCGTCTATGCGTTGAGCGTCGCCGACGGCTTCGTGGCCCGTGGTCACTCCAAATGCGCGCTGGTCATCGGCGCGGAGACCATGACCCGGCTGATGGACTGGTCTGACCGTGGCACCTGCGTGCTGTTTGGCGACGGGGCCGGCGCAGTGGTGTTGGAACCGCGCGAAGGGCAGGGGACCACGGCTGATCAAGGCTTGCTGAGCTTTGCCTTGCGCGCCGACGGAACCAAGCAGGACCTGCTGTTTGTCGATGGCGGCCCGTCGACCACGGGCACGGTCGGCAAGCTGCGGATGCTGGGCAACCAGGTCTTCAAGCACGCCGTGATCAATATTTCGGAAGCCATCCGCGCGGCGGCCAGCTCGGCCGGAGTCGAGATCGCCGATGTCGACTGGTTCATTCCGCATCAGGCCAACCAGCGCATCCTGCAGGGCGTGGCCCACCGGGTGGGGCTGGACGAGGGCAAGGTGATATCGACCGTGGCGCTGCACGCCAACACCTCGGCGGCCTCGATTCCCCTGGCCTTCGCGCATGGCGTCGCTGACGGCCGCATCAAGCCGGGGCAATTGCTGTTGCTGGAAGCGATGGGTGGTGGTCTGACCTGGGGCGCTTGCCTTCTGCGACTCTGACGCGCGCCGGCACCCTGCTTGCGGGCGAGTGTGAAGTCTCGCCCTTGAGGCTTTGACTTCATGCGATAATCACGGCATGCAGGCGTGGCTAAACGTCAGCGTTCGCTGAGTGAAGTCGGCGACCTTCGTTTGAGTGGACCAAGTGTTTTCAATCTGGCGCAGTCCTTCAGGGACCCGCCAAAGCGCGTAGGGGGCGTCATGAAGGGCGCGACATTGACCCGGGCCGACCTCTGCGAGGCGGTCCACGAAGAGGTTGGTCTGACCCGGCAGGACTGCGCGGGTCTGGTCGAGCGTACGCTCGATCTGGTGGCCGAGGCCCTCGAGGGTGGCGAAACCGTCAAGCTGTCGGGTTTCGGCGTCTTCCAGGTTCGCGACAAGCGGGCTCGCATGGGCCGCAACCCCAAGACCGGCGAGCCGGCCGAGATCGAGCCCCGCCGGGTGATCGGTTTCCGCGCCTCGCAGGTCATGAAGGCGCGCATCGACCGCGCCCTCGGCGGCTAGGCACACACGCGGTGGCGAAGGGACCCAACGCCTTCCGCACGATCTCCGAAGCCGCTGAGGAGCTGGGCGTGCCGCAGCATGTCTTGCGGTTCTGGGAAACCAAGTTCTCGTTCATACGCCCCATGAAGCGGGCGGGCGGACGGCGATTCTATCGCCCTCAGGACATTGCCGTGTTGAACGGCGTGCGCGTGCTGCTGCACGGCGAAGGCATCACCATCAAGGGTGTTCAGAAGCTGCATCGCGACCAGGGCCTGTCCCGTGTGATCGCCGCAGGCCTGGGCTCCAATGGTTCGGCCATGCTGGAGCCCGGCGCCGGCTGTGCCAGTGAACCCTCGCAGAGCTTCGAACGGGTTGACGAGGCCCGCGACCGGCTGGCCTTTGCGCTAGGCGATCTCGAGGTGGTCAAGGCCCACCTTGACCACCTTTTGAGGCGTCCTTAGGGCGCTTCGAAATTCACCTGGAATACCGGTTGCAGAGCCCCGGAGCGGCGCCTATAAGAGCGCCTCTTCCGTCGGAGCGTGGCGCAGCCTGGTAGCGCACTTGACTGGGGGTCAAGGGGTCGCAGGTTCAAATCCTGTCGCTCCGACCATTTCCGCAAGGGAATAAACGGAAGAACGGAAAGGCCGCCCTACGGGGCGGC
>JANOSS010000024.1:0-34417 GCA_031415995.1 Caulobacter sp.
GGCGGGGCGGCCGGTCGCCGCCGGCTTCACGCCGTCAAAGCCCAGCGCGCCCAGATCAAGCTCGTCGATGAACACCTCGACCACCCGAACCGGGTTATCCTCGGTGACGTAATCGTCCAGCGACTCCGGCAATAACAGCGACTGCCGCCGGTCTTCACCCTCGACGAAACGCCCCATGACCGGCCCTCCAGTGACCAGCCGATTCTATCAGAGAACGGCGTTTTTACACAGCCTGGACCCTGATCAGACCTTGTCCTCTCCCCTTGCGGGAGAGGGTGGCCCGCGAAGCGGGTCGGGTGAGGGGGCGCGCGGGCCTTTCCCATAAGGTTTTCAACCCCTCATCCGTCAGCTTCGCTGACACCTTCTCCCGCAAGGGGAGAAGGGTAGTGATGTCCGCCCACCACCCATGCCGCCGTTCAGCACGTCCGCTGTCACCGCCCATCAACGCTCGACCGCGCCCCGTTCGGGCCTTCCGCCTTGCCACGCTCCCCCGGATGCGCCATCCGGGGACAGCGCAATCAAGGCAGGCATGAGAGTCGAATGACCGCAGCCAAGCCCCGCGCCCGTCCCGGCGGGCGGGGTCGACCGTCCAAGGCCAAGGGTCTGGACCTGAAGGAAACCATCCTCGACGCCGCCGAGGGGCTGTTCGCGCGTCACGGCTTCTATGGCGTCACCACCCGGCAGGTGGCGGCCGAGGCCGGGGTCGATACGGCGCTGATCCACTATTATTTCGGGGCCAAGCGCGAGCTGTTCGACGCGGTGTTCCTGCGCCGGGCCGAGATCCTCAACCAGGCCCGCCTGGCCTCGATGGACCTCTATGTGAAGACCCATGCCGGGGCCATGACGGTGGAGGGCGTGATCGAGGCCTTCATCGAGCCGCTGCTGCGGATCTCCCAGGACGGCGGGCGGGGCTGGAAGAACTATTTCGTGCTGGTCGCCCAGGTCAACAACACCCCGGTCTGGGGCGGCGAGACCATGACCCGGTTCTTTGATCCGGTCGTCCATCGGCTGGTCGAGACGCTGAAGGCGGCGCGGCCGGACGCCGACTATGGCGATCTGTACTGGTGCTACCAGTTCCTGACCGGCTCGATGATGCTGGCCCTGTCGGAGACGGGTCGGATCGACTCGCTGTCGGACGGCGAGTGTCATTCCAGCGATCTGGAGGCGGTGCGCCGCCGCCTGTTTGCCTATTGCGCCGCCGGTTTCGAGAGCGTGATCGCCCGCGCTGCCAAGGGGTAGGCGATCGGCAAGGTTAGAGCAAAGGTCGCCATGATTGAATCATGTCGTTTGCTCTAGATTCTTGTTTTGACGCATTATTTCGGCGGCGAACCGGTATCCACTTCGCCGAATAACGCTCTAGCCCTGCCGCCCCATCGCCCGACACGCCTCATGCCGGTAGCAGGTCGTCAGGTGGTCATTGACCAGCCCCGTCGCCTGCATGAACGCATAGACGATCACCGGCCCGCAGAACTTGAAGCCCTTGGCCTTCAGCGCCTTGGCCACCTCATCGCCCAGGGGCGTGCGGGCCGGCGTGCCGGTCTGGCTGGTCCAGGCGCTCTGCACCGGGGCACCGCCGACCATGCCCCAGAGCATCTCGCTCAGATCCTCGCCGCGCTCGCGCATGTCGAGATAGAGGCGGGCACCGCTGATGGTGGCGTCGATCTTGGCGTTGGAGCGGACGATGCCGGCGTCGGCCATCAGCCGCGCGCGGTCGGCCTCGCCAAAGCGGGCGACGATCTGCGGGTCGAAATCGGCGAAAGCGGCCCGGAACGCGTCGCGCTTGCGCAGGATAGTGATCCACGACAGGCCGGCCTGGAAGCCGTCGAGCACCAGCTTTTCCCACAGGGCGCGGGAGTCATACTCGGGCACGCCCCATTCGGTGTCGTGATAGGCCTCATAGACGGGGTCGCCCGCCATGCCCTTCCAGGTGGTGCAGCGTTGCAGCTCGGTCATGCGGCAGAGCTTGACTCAGCCGTGCCGGGATTTCCAGAACTTTTCGTGAACAGGTTCAGGCGGCGGGCATCCAGCCGGGCCAGTCGACGCTGACCGCTCGTCCGTCGACGGTCAGCCCGCCAGCTTCGATGCGGTCCAGTCGCAGGCTCGCCATGGCCCGGCCCTCCCGGCCCGACAGCACCTCGCCGGCTCTCAAGGTCCCCGTCAGCACTTCGGCGCCGAAGGCCGGGGCCGGGCCGTCGAAGGTGATCGGCAGCATGCGGGTCTTGATCGTGCCGCGCCGCTTCATGCGGCTGGTGGTTTCCTGGCCGACAAAACAGCCCTTCTTGAAGTCGATGCCGTTCAGCAGGTCGAAATTGGCCTCGATCGGATAGGTCTTGTCGCTGAGCCAGTCGGCCTGACCCGGGACGCCCAGGGCCAGACGGTGAGCGTCATAGGCGTCCTCGTCCGCCGTCGGGGCGGCGGCCAGGCCGTAGGCGCGGGCACCCAGCTGCGGCAGGCGCGGGTCGCGATAGAAGCCTTCATCGGCCTTCAGGGTCTCGTCGGCCGGCCACAGGGCGCTGACGGTCAGGTCACTGGCGGCGATCTCGACCTTGGCCCGCAGGCGATACATCGTCAGGCGCAGGATGATGGCCTCGCGATACTGGGCCGCCACGTCAAGCAGGGCGCCGCCCTGCGTTCCGGCGACGAACAGGTCGTACAGCAGCCGGCCCTGCGGGGTGAGGATGGCACCCAGGCGCAACTCGCCCGGCGTCAGGGTTTCGACATCCTGGGTGATCAGGCCCTGCAGGAAAGATCGCCAGTCGGGGCCGCTGACGGCGATCACGGCGCGGGAGGTCAGCTGGGCGAGGGCGGGGCTGGTCATGGCCCAGATGTGGCGCCGCAGGGTCGCGGGCGCCACCCCCCTCGGCGGGCCTCGTCGGACATCGCGACCCATTTGGAAAGCTGAGCTGTTATAGCGGGATGCGCCATCCGGCCGTTGGCCCTATACATGCACCGATGACACAGCGGGCCTTCCCGATTCTTTTCATCACCGCCACGCGGATCGGCGACGCGGTGCTGTCGTCCGGCCTGATCCGCATGCTGGCCGACGAAATCCCCAATGCCCGCTTCACCATTGTCGCCGGCCCCCTGGCCGCGCCGCTGTTCGCCCATGTGCCTGGCCTGGACCGGGTGATCGTCATGGAGAAGGGCAAGGGCAAGGGCCACTGGTTCAAGCTGTGGAACCAGGTGCGCCACAAAAAGTGGAGCCTGATCGTCGATCTGCGCGGCTCGGGCACGGCCCTGTTCCTGCGCCGCGACAAGCGGGCGATCTGGAAGAAGATCCCCGGCGAGGTCGTGCACAAGGTGATCGACGCGGCCCGGGTGCTGAAGCTGGAGGGCGCGCCGCCGGCCCCGCATCTCTACATCACCCCCGAGGTCCAGGCCCTGGCCGACCAGATGCTGGCGGCCAAGCCGGGCGAGGTCGCCGGACCCCTGCTGGCCATGGGCCCCGCCGCCAACTGGGTGGGCAAGGTCTGGCCGATCGAGCGCTTTGCCCAGACGGCCGGGCAGCTGCTGGGCCCCGATGGCCCGATGGCCGGCGGCCGCCTGCTGATCCTGGGCGGCCCTGAAGACACCCGCATGGTCGAGGAGCTGCGCATGGCTTCGGCGCGGGGCCGCTGCGTGGACCTGACCGGCAAGGTCGATCTGCTGACCGCCTATGCCTGCCTCAAGCGCGCCGACCTGTTCATCGGCAACGATAGCGGCCTGATGCACATCGCCGCCGCCGCCGGCACGCCGACCATTGGGCTGTTTGGCCCCTCAGACGAGCGCCGCTACGCGCCCTGGGGCCTGCTGACCCGCG
Source organism: Caulobacter sp. (assembly GCA_031415995.1). Lineage (GTDB taxonomy): Bacteria > Pseudomonadota > Alphaproteobacteria > Caulobacterales > Caulobacteraceae > Caulobacter. Next base: position 3,800 of record JANOSS010000024.1, read on the forward strand.
CCGTGCGGGGACCGCGCGCGTTCGAGCAGTTTCTGGCGGTTGATCCCGACCTTTCGCAAGCCATCCGCCACATGAGCGACCTGCCGGTGGCGACCGTGGTCAAGGCGGCCAAGGCGTTGCTGGTCGAGGCAAAGACAGCGGGGCAGGCTGCGGTGGTGGTCGAGGCCGAGTCCGAACCGGTCGCGCCGGACGTCGCGGCCGAGGCCTTCGAGCCGGAGATCATCCTGCCCGCCGCTCGCCCGCTGGCGACCGAGGTCGAGGAGGCTGAGCCGGAGGCCGTCGACCCGCGAGCCGAGAGCGGCCCCACCCCCTAGCCGCGATTGCCGCTTCTGGCGGTCGCCCCTCGACATTTCTCCCAGTCCCCTGTCGAATCCCGCCGACCTCGCGCGTCTGTGCCCTGAAGGCGGCGCGGCGTGCGCTTGCCGGATGGGAGACCCGCCATGAAGTACATGCTGCTGATCTATGAGAACGAGGCCCACTACGCCGGCGACGCGGGCGAAAAACTGGTGGCCGAGATCATCGCCGGACACCACGCCTTCACCGAGGAACTGATCGCCTCCGGCCTCGACTGGAGCGGCTCGGAACTGGCCCCGACCTTCACCGCCGCGACGGTGTCGAAGGACGGCGTGGTTCACGACGGCCCGTTCGCCGAGACCCATGAGCAGCTGGGCGGTTTCTACATCGTCGATGTGCCCGACCGCGAGGCCGCTATCGCCTGGGCCCGCAAGATCCCGCTATCGCCCGGCGGCAAGGTCGAGGTGCGGCCGCCCGGCCAGAACTGCTAGGCGGCGCGGTGGCCGCCGGCGTGCTGGACCGTACCGCGCGCGAAAGCGGCGGCCGGATCATCGCCGCCCTGGCTGCGGCCTTCCGCGATCTGGACCTGGCCGAGGAGGCCTTTGCCGAGGCCTGCGCCCGCGCCGCGGCGGTTTGGCCGTCCCGGCCGCCCGGCGATCCGGCCGCCTGGCTGTACGCCACGGCGCGCCGGGCAGCGCTGGACGCCGTGCGGCGGCGCAGCGTGCGGCGGCGTCTCGCGCCCGAGTCGCCCGAACCGTCGCTCAGCGTCGAGGAGGCCATGACCTCCGATGAGGCCCTGATCCCCGACGAGCGGCTGCGGCTGATCTTCGTCTGCTGCCATCCGGTCGTGCCGATAGAGGCGCGCGCGCCCCTGACCCTGCGGCTGGTCTGCGGCCTCAGCGTGCGCGAGATCGCCCGAGCCTTCCTGGTGGCCGAGCCGGCCATGTTCCAGCGCCTGACCCGGGCCAAGCGCAGGATCGCCCAGTCGGGAGCGCCCTTCGAGATCCCCGGACCGCAGGCCTGGAGCGAGCGGCTCGGCGCCGTGCTCTCGACCCTGGAAGTGGCCTATGGGCGGGCGCATGGCGACGCGGCCGGGGCGGGGCCCCACGCCGGCTATGCCCGCGAGATGCTGGACCTGACGGCGGTGCTGGTCGAGCTCTTGCCGAACGAGTCCGAAGGCCTGGGGCTTGCGGCGCTTGTGCGCTACGCCGAGGCGCGGCGGCCGGCCCGGCTGGACGAGACCGGCGCCATGGTGCCCCTGTCGGAGCAGGACCCGGCCCTTTGGCGCAGGCCCCTGATCGCCGAGGCCGAGCGCCTGTTGCGCCGCGCCGCCGACCTGGAGCGCCCGGGGCCCCGCCAGTTGCAGGCGGCGATCCATGCGGTCTGGTGCGGTCGCCGGAGCCTGCAAGAGCCGCCGCGCTGGGGCGCGGTGCTGGCCCTGTATGACGCTGTGCTGGCCTGGCGCGACGATGCGGTGGTGCGGCTGAACCGCGCCGTCGCCCTGGCCGAGGTGGCCGGTCCGGAGGCGGCCCTGGCCCAGGTCGAGGGGCTGGATCCGGCCGGGCTGACGGTGTTTGCGCCCTTTCACGCCGTGCGGGCCGACCTGCTGGGGCGGCTGGATCGGCCCGCCGAGGCCTGCGCCGCCTATGACGCGGCCCTCGCCCTGGATCCCGCCCCGGCCGAGCGGATGTGGCTGGAACGTCGCCGAGCCGCGCTCGTCATGGATTGAACAGGCGTATGAGGCGCGGGATAAGGGAGGATGGACGGATCATCTCCCAATACCGCGCCCTTCCGCGACGCTCGCTACGCCCCCCGCGCCCTCGATGTCGAACGGCGCGGCGATGCGCTGATCCTGCGCAATCCCATGCCCTATTCGGATGCTGTCCAGACCGTGACGGTGCCGCTGGCCCGCTGGGCCGTTGAGGCGCCGGATCGGGTCTGGCTGGCGGAGCGCGAGCGCGAGGGCTGGCGGACCATCACCTACGGTGACGCAAAACGCCGTATCGAAGCCTTGGCCGGCGGGCTGACGGCCCTGGGCCTTGGTCCCGACAGGTCGCTGCTGATCCTGGCGCGCAACGGCATCGACCACGCCCTGATCGGCTATGCCGCCATGAGCCTTGGCGCAGCCATTTCGCCGGTGTCGCCGCAGTATGGACTGGCCGGCGCCGACCTCTCGCGTCTGGAATTCGCGGTCGCGCGGCTGAAGCCGGCGGCTGTCTATGCCGACGACGCCCAGACTTTCTCGAGTGCTCTGCAGGCGCCGTTCCTGGCGGGTCTGCCGGTGATCGCCAGCCTCAATCCCCGCGCGACAGATATTCCGTTTGCAGATCTTCTTGAGGCGCCGCCGGTTGGGCCCGCCTGCCAGCCCTCTGACGTCGCCAAGCTGCTGCTGACCTCGGGCTCGACCGGCAAGCCGAAAGCCGTGGTCTGCACCCACGCCAATATCGCGCTGAACGCCGCCCAGATCGAGGCCTGCTACGCCGACCCCGAGCCGCCGGTGCTGGTCAATTCTGCGCCGTGGAGCCACAGCCTGGGGGCCAACGCCATACTGCACATGGTGCTGCACCGGGGCGGAACCCTTTACATCGACGCAGGCCAACCCACGCCCGCGCGCTTTGCCGAGACCCTGCGTAATCTGCGTGAGGTGGCCACCACCTATCACAACATGGTCCCGGCCGGCTGGGGCCTGCTGGTCGGCGAGCTGGAGCGCGACGCGGCCCTGGCGGCGAAGTTCTTCGAGAAGGTCCGGGTGCTGCAGTATGGCGGAGCCTCGATGGCCCAGTCGATTCTAGACCGCATCCAGGCCGTGGCGGTGCGCACCATCGGCGAGCGGGTCAGTTTCGCGGCCGGCTATGGCGCGACCGAGACCGGGCCGACAGCCTGCAACATCCATTGGCACAACGCCCGCTCGGGCATGGTCGGCCTGCCGACGCCGGGCACGGCGGTGAAACTGGTTCCGGCCCCAGGTGGTAAGGGGGGCGACAAGTTCGAGATCCGGGTCAAGGGCCCCCAGGTTTCGCCCGGCTATCTGGATCAGCCCGAAGCCACCCGCGACGCCTTTGATGAAGAGGGCTTCTACCGCTTGGGCGACGCCGCGCGGCTGGCCGATCCCGAAGACCCGGCGGCGGGCCTGGTGTTCGACGGCCGCCTGGTCGAGAACTTCAAGCTGGCCAGCGGCACCTTCGTGGCGGCCGGGGCCTTGAGGGTCGCGGCGGTGTCGGCGATCGGCGGCGTGGTGTCCGACGCCGTGGTCTGTGGCGAGGGGCGCGATGGGGTCGGGCTGATGCTGTTCATCGACCCCACCGCCGCCGGGCGACTGGGTAATGCGGCCGCCATGCGCGCGGCGGTGCGCGAGGGGCTGGAGCGGCTGAACGCTGCAGCCAAGGGCGGCGGCAAGGTGGCCCGCGCCCTGATCCTCGACGGTGCCCCGGACGCCGCCTCAGGCGAGCTGACCGACAAGGGCTATATCAACCAGGCCCTGGCCCGCGACCGGCGTCCTGTCGAGCTTGAGCGCTTGTTCGCCGAGGCGCCGGATGACGGGGTGATGGTGTTCTGAGTCTAAAAAATGCCGCTCTCCCCGGCGAAGGCCGGGGCCCAGATTCAGCCCGAGCGTTTGGGGATGATCCGGGATGCGGCCTTGGCCAGGCGTCAGGCTCCCTGGGTTCGAACTGGGCCCCGGCCTTCGCCGGGGAGAGCGGAAGATTTTGCCAGCCCCTGGACCACCCCCTGGCAGATCAGCAGCTGACCGAAATAGTACAGCCCCCACACGCCCAGCCCGGTCAGGAAATTGTCCGGCAGCGGCCCCGCCCGCGCGAAGATCAGCAGGTCGGAGACCACGAACATCACCGCGCCGATCCCGACGCGAAAGCGGTGAAAACGGCTGGTCCAGGCGGTGGCGGCCATCAGCGACAGGCCCAGGGCGTAGACCGCCACGCCCGGCGCGCCGGCCCGGTCGGCGGGTAGCAGCCAAGCGATGGTGACGGTGGCCGGGACCAGCACGATGGCCAGGGCCAGCTGGCTGCGTGACAGGGCCGCGCGCCGGTTGCGCAGATAGAGGCCGATGGCGACCAGATGTCCGGCCAGAAAGGCCAGGGCCCCGACGGTCAGCCCCATGGCGCCCAGCAGCACGTCGCCCAGCGCGCCGAACGCCATCACCGCGACCAGCAGCCAGCCGTCCAGATCGCGCGCCTTCATGGCTGCATAGACGGCCAGCAGGCTGACGCCCAGGCCCTTCCAGGTGAGTTCGGCGGCCTGCGGCAGGCCCAGGCCCCAGGCGAAGACATAGCTGACCCCGGCCAGGATCGAGGCGATCAGCACCCAGCGGGCCAGAGTGGTGGATTGCGTCATGGTCGTCCCCTCGCCGGCTCGTTCTGTGGCGATGCTTCGGCGCGTTCAGACTGCTTCAGCTTGCAGGTGATGCGCAACCACCGTTGGCGCGCCGCCCGAAATGTTGGAAGGAAAGGAATACGGTACGGAGAAGACCATGAACGGCGCGGACGCCCTGATCACCACCCTGGCCGACAACGGCGTCACCGCCTGTTTCGCCAATCCCGGCACCAGCGAGATGCAGTTCGTCGCGGCCCTGGACCGCGAGCCGCGCATGCGCTCGATCCTGTGCCTGTTCGAGGGCGTCGCCACCGGCGCGGCCGACGGCTATGGCCGGATGACGGGCAAGCCCGCCTGCACGCTGCTGCACCTGGGTCCCGGCTATGCCAATGGCGCGGCCAATCTGCACAATGCGCGGCGGGCCTATACGCCGGTGGTCAATGTGATCGGGGACCACGCCACCGATCATCGCCAGTACGACGCACCGCTCAATTCCGACATCGCGGCGATGGCCGCGCCCAACTCGATCTGGGTCAAGTCGGCCGAGAGCGCCGACCAGGTCGGCGACCTGGCCGCCGAGGCCGTGGCCGCCAGCTTCGGCGCGCCGGGGGGCAATGCCTGCCTGATCCTGCCGGCCGACAGCGCCTGGAACGAGACCAATGCCGCCGGGCCGGTGATCGAGATCCCGCGTCCGGCCGCGCCCGACGCCAAGGCTGTCGCCGCCGTTGCCGCCGCGATCCGGGCGGCCGAAAAGCCGACCATCCTGCTGGGCTCCAGCGCCTGCGGCGAGGCGGGGATCGCCGCCGCCGGACGCCTGGCCGCCGCGGGCGTCCGCGTGCTGACCGACACCTTCACCGCCCGCCAGTCACGGGGCGAGGGACGGTTCCGACCCGACAAGATGATGTATTTCGGCGAGCAGGCCCTGAAGGACCTGACCGGCGTTGATCTGATCGTGCTGGCCGGGACCAGCCAGCCGGTGGCCTTCTTCGCCTATCCCGACCGGCCCAGCGTGCTGGTTCCGGACGGCTGCGCCCTGGAGACCCTGTGCGGTCGCGAGGTCGATGCGCCGGCCGCGCTGAACGCCCTGGCCGACGCCCTGGGCGCGCCGGCCCATGGCGCCGTCGAGGCCTATATCGAACCGGCCGCTCCGGGTCCCAAGTTCGACGCCTGGGCCATGGGGGCCTCGATCGCCCGGCACATGCCGACCGGCGGGATCATTTCCGACGATGCAGTGACCGCCGGCCTACCGATCTTCACCCAGACCCGCAACGCCCGCGCCCATGACTGGCTGAGCCTGACCGGCGGGGCCATCGGCCAGGGCATTCCGGTTGCGCTGGGCGCGGCGGTGGCCTGTCCCGACCGCAAGGTGCTGAGCCTGAACGGCGACGGCGCGGGCATGTACACGGTGCAGGGCCTGTGGACGATCGCCCGCGAGAAGCTGGACGTCACCGTGGTGATCTTCGCCAACGGCGCCTATCGCATCCTGGGCATCGAGATGGGCCGCACCGGCGGCGGCGAGCCGGGCCCCAAGGCTTCGCGGCTGCTGGACCTGGGCGACCCCCGGATCGACTGGGTGGCTCTGGCCAGCGGCCTGGGCATGCCCGCCGAGCGGGTCGAGACGGCTGAGGCCTTCGATGTGGCCATGGCGCGGGCGATGACGACGCCGGGGCCTCACTTCATTGAAGCCGCAATGCGATAGGCGAGCCATGACCACCGAGCCCGCCCATCTGCCCCTGCCGGATCGCTGGGATCTGACCGACGAGCAGATGCTGGAGCGTGCGGAGGCGGCCTTGGCCCGGCTTCGCCGCCGTCACACCATTCGCGCCTTCAGCGACCGTCCCGTGCCACGGGCGGTCATTGAGCGCTGTATCGCGGCGGCGGCCACCGCGCCCAGCGGCGCCAACCAGCAGCCCTGGCGATTTCTGCTGATTGGGCCGGGGCCCTTGCGGACGGAACTTCGCGTTGCCGCCGAGGCCGAGGAGCGTGAATTCTACGCCGGCCGGGCCGGCGAGGCCTGGCTCGACGCCCTAACGCCCCTGGGCACCGACGCCGACAAGCCGTTCCTGGAAACTGCGCCCTGGCTGATCGCCATCTTTGGCCAGCGACATGGCGTCGACGCTGCCGGCGGCAAGATCAAGCACTATTACGTGCCCGAATCGGTGGGCATTGCGACGGGCTTCCTGATCGCGGCGCTGAACGAGGCGGGTCTGGCGACCCTGACCCATACGCCCAGCCCGATGGGCTTTCTCAACACGGCGCTCGGGCGGCCGGACCATGAAAAGCCCTATATCCTGTTGGTGGTTGGCCACCCGGCGCTGGACGCTACCGTCCCGGCCCACGCCAAGCAAAAGCTGGCCCTGGACGAGGTGATGAGCCTGCGCTGAGGGGGCTTTGCCGGACTCCGGGCGACAAAAAAGCCCGCCGGGAGCGATCCCGGCGGGCTTGCTGTTTCAGGCTTGCGACCCGATCAGCTCTTCTTGACGTTGGTCGGCAGCTTGCAGCCGCCGCCGATGCCCTTGGCCTGCGAGCAGGCGAGGATTTCCTTCGACTTCGGATTGGGCGTGTTGACCGGATAGCTCATCACCCAGCCGGGCAGGCCGTCAGAGCAGGCGACTTCGAAATAGCCTTCAGTCTCGTTACGACCGACCAGGCGGACGCCGGAGACCTCGCACGAGCCCTTGCCATAGGCCTTCAGATCGGCAGACAGGCGCGAGAACAGCGTGTCCTGCTTGGAGAAGCTGCAGCGATAGCCGTTCATCTCGGCGAACAGGCAGTCATAGATCACCGCCGGACCGGTCGAGAAGATCGCGATCGCGCCGTCCGGACGGTTCTTGCACTTCAGCTCGACGATTTCCTTCTTGGGGTCCTGGCTGGGCAGCATGCCGTACTTTTCGACATCGCAGTTGAAGCCGCCCTTGGTGGACAGCTTGCTGTAGAGGCCGGCCTGCTCGGTCTGCGCCGCGACCGAATCGGTCAGGGTGCAGCCGCCGCCGACGAAGGCGGCCTGGGAGCAGTCGATGGTGCGGGCCAGAGCCCCGCCGGCCACGGTCTGCTGCAGCATGTAGCCCTTGCCGTCGGCGCAGGCGACTTCGAAGTAGTTGTCGGCCTTGGTGCTGAGGACATAGCGCTTGTCCTTGACCGTACAGCTCTTGCCCGACGCGGCGGTCAGGGTGTCGACGATGGCCAGTTGGGTGGCCTTGTCGGTCAGCTTGCAGCTGACATTGGCACCCTCTTCGTACAGCAGGCAGCTGTTGGCGACGACGTCGCCGGCCGCAGTGGCCGGGTTGGAGGTCTGCATCACATAGCCCGTGCCGCCCTTGCAGGCGATTTCGAAGTACGAATTCTTGGCGCCCGAGCCGATGGCGCGGGCGTTTTCGATGTCGCAGGCCACGCCGGACTTGGCGACGAACGGCTTCAGCCCGGCCTTGGGATCTTCATTGCCCGGCAGGATGCAGGCCAGGGCGCTGGGCTTGCCGTCGGCGGCCGGAGCGTTGGACTCCAGGCAGGTGAAGGCTTGCGGTGGCGTGTCCTTCTTGGCGATCAGCGCGAAGCCGATGCTGTCCTGACAGGCGACTTCATAATAGGCGGTGGCGGTTTTCTTGTCGGCGCCGATCAGGCGAGCATCAGTGACGGTACAGCCGGCGTTGAGGGCCTGCATGATGGCGGGGGTGTCTTTCATCCCCGCTTCACGCGCCTTGGCGTCAATCTTTGGCTTGTCCTTGCTCTCTTTCGGGGCCGAAATGACGGCGGCCGGCACGAGCGCACCGAGCGCGAGGGCGGCAACCAAGCCGATCGCGAATGGCCTCATGGGAAACTTCTCCTGGGTGGATTCCTCGCGCGGACATAAGCGCGCCCTTGCGTTGGGGGTCAAGATGTCCTCCCACGTGAGCGAAAACATGGCGGGAAGGGACGACACATGCGCGACGGACTTGAAGAGGATGTGACAGAACCGCGCAGGCCCCGGCTGGTCTATCCGTTCGAGACAGCTCCCGAGCAGGGAACCGGCGACGCGGTCGAGGTTGCGCCGGGGGTCTTGTGGCTGCGTCAGCCGCTCGGCGGGTCGCTGCAATTCATCAATGTCTGGGCCATTGCCGACGGCGAGGGCTGGGCTATCGTCGATACGGGCGTGCAGACCAAGGAGACCAGCCAGGCCTGGCGGGCCGCCTTCGCCGGCGTGCTGGGCGGCAAGCCGATCACCCGGGTGATCTGCACCCACCTGCATCCCGACCATGTGGGCCTGGCCGGCTGGATCGTGCGCAAGTTCGACTGCCGACTGTGGATGACGCGGCTGGAATATTTCCAGTGCCGGATGCTGGTGGCCGACACCGGCCGCGAGGCGCCCGAGGACGGCGTGCGGTTCTTCAAGGCCGCCGGCTGGGACGAGGACGCCATCGAAAACTACAAGGCCCGGTTCGGCGGCTTTGGAAAGGCGATCTACGCCCTGCCCGACAGCTATCGGCGGCTGTCGGACGGCGAGGATTTCGACATCGGCGGCCGCACCTGGCGCGTGGTGACCGGGCAGGGCCACTCGCCCGACCACGCCTGCCTGTGGTGCCCGGAACTGGACGTGCTGATCAGCGGCGACCAGGTGCTGCCGCGCATCTCGTCCAATGTCTCGGTGTTTCCGACCGAGCCCGAGGCCGATCCCCTCAGCGACTGGCTGTCTTCCCTGGCCAAGGTCAAGGCCACCGTGCCCGACAGCGTGCTGGTCCTGCCCGCCCACAACGATCCCTTCCACGGCCTGCACGCCCGTATCGACCATCTGATCAGCGGCCATGAGCGAGGCCTGGGCCGGCTGGCGTCCAAGGTGGTCGTGCCCAAAAGGGCGGTGGATGTGTTCGGGGCGTTGTTCGCCCGGCCGATCGGTCCCGATCTGCTCGGCATGGCGACGGGGGAGGCCCTGGCTCACCTCAACTGCCTGATGCATCGGGGCGTGGTCCGCCGCGACACCGACGCGGAAGGCGTGGCCTGGTACGGCGCTGTAGAGGCTGTTGAAACAACCGTTTGATATTTCGCGCACGAAGTATTAGCCTCTTCCCCATGCCCGTGCCGCCCGACCGCCGTCTCGTCTTCCTGCTCAACGCCGGCAACCGGCGCGTTCAGCGCTGGATCGAGGCGGCGATGGCGGCCAAGGGTGGTCTGACGGCGGCCCATTCCGGCGTGCTGTTCTTTCTGGGCCAGCGCGACGGCGCCCTGATCGGCGAGGCGGCCGAGTCCCTGGACCTGGCCCCCTCGGCCATGACCGGCCTGATCGACCGGATGACCAAGGTAGGTCTGGTCGAGCGTCGCCCCGACCCGGCCGACGGCCGCGCCATGCGGCTGTACCTGACCGAAAAGGGCCGCGCGGCGCGCCAGTATGCCAAGGGCGGCCTCGACAGCATCAATGCCAACCTGACCGAGGGCTTCTCGGACGACGAGATCGCCGTGGTCGCCCGCTGGCTGATGAGCCTGCAAACCAAATTTCCCAAAGGAGACGCCGCATGACCGAGCATGTGCCCAATCACGTGAAAGTTCAGATCGACGCCGGCGTGATGACCATCACCCTGTCGCGCCCGGAAAAGAAGAACGCCCTGTCCAACGCCATGTACGGCGTGCTGGCCGACAGCCTGGAGCAGGCCGAGACCGACCCCGCCGTGCGGGTGGTGGTGTTCCAGGCCGATGGCGACGCCTTCACCGCCGGCAACGATCTGGCCGACTTCACCGCCCAGGCCACGGGCGGCTTCAGCGGCGAGCGGCATGTGGGGCGGTTCCTCAAGGCGCTGGCCAACGCCACCCGCCCGCTGGTCGCCGCCGTGCATGGTCAGGCCGTCGGCGTGGGTACGACCATGCTGCTGCACTGCGACCTGGTGTTCACCAGCCCCGACGCCCGCCTGACCACGCCGTTCGTCAACCTGGCCCTGGTACCCGAGGCCGCCTCCAGCTGGCTGCTGCCGGCCCGCATCGGCCATGCCCGCGCCTATGCCATGTTCGCCCTCGGCGAAGCCGTAGACGGCACGACCGCCGCCGCCTGGGGGCTGTCCAATGCCGTCGTGCCGCTGGACGAGCTGCGCGCCCGGGCCCGCGCTTCGGCCGATCAACTGGCCAAGCGACCGCTGGGGGCTTTGACCATCACCAAGCGCCTGATGCGCGACGCCGAGAAGATCGCCGCCCTGATGGATACCGAAGGGGCGCTGTTCGCCGAGCGGCTGCAGACCGCCGAAGCCCGGGAAGCCTTCATGGCCTTCGCCGAGCGGCGGCCGGCGGATTTCAGCAAGGTGGCCTGACGCCCTCCTTTTGTTGTCATCCCGGACGCGCCGCAGGCGCGATCCGGGACCCAGGGGCAGCCGCAGCGCATTGGCCCCTGGGTCCCGGCTCTACGCTCCGCTCCGGCCCGGATGACAAGATTTATGGAAATGAAAACAATAACATCACGGGAGAGAACGACATGGCCGACCGCATCACCTCGGGCTTTTCGCCCTACACCCCGGCCCGCGACGTGGTCGCCGGCCATGACCTGACCGGCAAGGTCGCCATCGTCACCGGCGCCGCCACCGGCATCGGCGTCGAGACCGCCCGCGCTCTGGCCGAAGCCGGCGCAGAAGTGATCATCGCCGTCCGCAAGCCGGATCTGGCCGAAGCCGCCGTCGCCGAGGTCAACAAGACCGCTAAAGGGGCCAAGGCCTCCTGGTCGATGCTGGATCTTTCCAGCTTCAAGTCGATCCGCGCCTTCGCCGAGCGCTGGGGCGACAAGCCGCTGAACATCCTGATCAACAACGCCGGCGTCATGGCCTGCCCGCTCGCCCACACCGAGGACGGTCTGGAGATGCAGATCGGCACCAATCACTTCGGCCATTACCTGCTGTCGGTACTGCTGGCCCCGAACCTGATTGCCGGCGCGAAAACCTCCGGCAAGACCTCGCGGCTGGTGTCGCTGTCGTCGATCGGCCACCGCCGCTCGGGCGTCAATTTCGACGACCCGCACTACAAGACCCGCGCCTACGACAAGTGGGAAAGCTACGGCCAGGCCAAGAGCGCCAACGCCCTGTTCGCGGTCGGCTTCAACAGGCGCTTCAAGGACCAGGGCGTATTCGCCAACGCCGTGATGCCGGGCGGTATCATGACCCCGCTGCAGCGCCACCTGCCGATCGAGGAGCAGATCGCCCTGGGCTGGATCGACGAGCACGGCAAGGTTCGCGACGGCTTCAAGACGACGCAGGAGGGCGCCTCGACCAGCGTCTGGGCCGCTGTCGGCGACGCGCTGGAAGGCGTGGGCGGGCTCTATCTGGAAGACCTTGCCCAGGCCGAACCATGGTCCAAGGACAAGCCCTGGGCCGGCGTCCTGCCCCACGCCCTCGACCCCGAGGCGGCCGAGCGCCTGTGGGCGCTGTCGGTGGAAACGACAGGAGCCGACGCCTGATGGAGAGCCGTTCCGTCCTGCGGCTGGCCGGGGTCGCCACGATCCTCGGCGCGGCCATCGATATTCTGGCACCGTTCCTGATCTATCCGCGCCTCGCGGCGCCCTGGCCGCACCTTGTCTATGTGGCCATCGATCTGCTGCTGGTGTGCGGCATGCTGGGCGTTCGATCCGCAAGCGGACGTTCGACTGGCCCCGTCGCCCTGGCCGGCTTCATTCTGGCGCTGCTGGGCGTGCTGCTGGTGCGGACCTCGTCAGCCGCCATCTTCGGCGAGGCGTCGTACATGATCGCCTCCAGCATCTGGTCGATCGGCATGGCCGTCTGGAGCGTGGATCTGCTGCGGGCCGGGGGAGCGTTCCGCATCGCCGCCGGCCTGTGGATCACCGCCCTTGTCATCGGCCTTGCGGGCCTGGTCCTGAAGGATCACGGTCCGATCGCGCACGTGGCCAAGATGGCCTTCATTCTCGGCTTCGTGGCCGCTGCCGTCGACCTGCCCAAAACCCGTGGAGACCCGAAATGAGCCTCAAGAACAAGACCCTGTTTGTGACCGGGGCCTCCCGCGGTATCGGCCTGGCCATCGCCCTGCGGGCGGCGCGCGACGGGGCCAATATCGTCATCGCCGCCAAGACCGCCGAGGCCCATCCCAAGCTGCCGGGCACGATCTATTCGGCCGCCGCCGAGATCGAGGCCGCCGGCGGCAAGGCCCTGCCGCTGATCGTCGATGTGCGCGAGGAAGCCAGCGTCTATGAGGCCGTCGAAAAGGCCGTGGCCCGGTTCGGCGGCATCGACATCTGCGTCAACAACGCCTCGGCCATCTCGATCACCGGCACCCTGTCGACCGAGATGAAGCGCTATGACCTGATGCATCAGGTCAACGGGCGCGGCACGTTCCTGGTCTCCAAGGCCTGCGTCCCGCATCTGAAGAAGGCCGAAAACCCGCACGTCCTGATGTTGTCGCCGCCGCTGGACATGAAGCCCCGGTGGTTTGCGCCGCACGTCGCCTATTCGATGGCCAAGTACAATATGAGCCTTTGCGTGCTGGGCATGGCCGAGGAATTCCGCGGCGACGGCATCGCCTTCAACGCCCTTTGGCCCCGCACAGGCATCGCCACCGCCGCCATCCAGTTCGCCCTGACCGGCGAAGAAGGCCTGCGCCACTGCCGCAAGGTCGAGATCATGGCCGACGCCGCCCATGCGATCTTCGGCAAGCCGTCGCGCGAGTTCTCGGGCAATTTCCTGATCGACGACAGCTTCCTGTACGAGCAGGGCGTCACCGATTTCACGCCCTATGCCGTCGACCCGACCGCGACCCTGATGCCGGACTTCTTCGTGCCGGAGGACAGCGTTCCGCCGCCGGGGGTGAAGATCGGGTGAGGCTCATGTTCGCGGATGGCGAACTTTTTTACACGTCACTCAAGTCGTGTTAAAAATATTCAAATTCTTTAACATGAGCGATTCGATGTGTTAAAGCCGAGCTACATCATTCCCCCTTTGCCACCGGTCGCGGAACTGGAGACGATCGCTGTTCTGCGCGAGGCGGCGCGCGCTCACCGGTATCTGGCGGAGTTGAAAGGACGGGCGGTCGCGATCCCCAACCAGGGCATCCTGATCGATACGCTTTCATTGCAGGAAGCGCGTGCCAGTTCGGAAATCGAGAACATCGTCACGACTCAGGACGAGATGTTCCAGGCGACGCTGTTTCCGGACAGTCCGGACGGCGGTCCCGCCAAGGAGGTTGCGCTTTATCGCGACGCCTTGAAGCGCGGCTACGACAGGCTGGTCGAAACCCAGGGACTACTGACCAACAATACCGTGGTCGAGATGTTCCAGTTGCTCAAGCGAACGACGGGCGGCTTTCGCGAGACGCCGGGGACAGCGCTGCGCAACGACGTGACGGGCGAGATCGTCTATGTGCCGCCGCAAGATCGCAACGCGATCATCGGCCACATGACAGAGCTTGAGCGGTTCCTGAATGACGACGCGACCAGCCAGCTCGATCCCCTTATCAAGATGGCGCTGATCCATCATCAGTTCGAGAGCATTCACCCTTTCCCTGATGGCAATGGCCGGATCGGCCGGATTCTGAATGTGCTCTATCTGACGCGGCAGGGTTTGCTCGACATCCCCATCCTCTATCTGAGCCGGTACATCACGACCCATAAGGCCGAATACTATCGCCTGCTTCAGTCTGTCCGCGATGATGGCCTTTGGGAGGACTGGATCCTCTACATGCTGCGGGCCATCGCTGAGACCTCGCGGCAGACGCTGGAACTGGTCCAGGGCGTTGGCGCACTGATGGCGGAATACAAGCATCGCATTCGCGCCGAGCACCCCAGAATTTACTCACAGGACCTGCTCAACAACCTGTTTCGCCACCCCTATACGCGGATCGAGTTTCTTCAGAACGAGCTGGGCGTCGTGCGTCAGACTGCCGCCAAGTACCTGGACGATCTGGCGGCGGCAGGTCTGCTCGAGAAGCGCAGCCAGGGCCGCAACAATTATTACGTCAATCGCCCCCTCATGAGCTTGCTGTTACGCGTGTCGGGAAGCTGATCAGCTTCGCTGCCCGTTTAGCGCCGACAGTAAACCCAGCATAGAGACCACCCCATGTCCGTCACCATCCGCCCTGCCGTTGCCGCTGACAGCGCCCTGATCCTGCAGTTCATCCGCGATCTGGCCGAGTATGAAAAGCTGCTGAATTCGGTGGAGGCGACCCAGGCCCACGTGACGGCGGCGCTGTTTGGCGAAAACCCTCGGGCGTTCTGCGACATCGCGCAGATCGACGGCGCACCGGTGGGGTTTGCCCTGTGGTTCTACAACTTCTCGACCTTTGTCGGGCGGCACGGGATTTATCTGGAAGACCTGTTCGTGCGTCCCGAAGCCCGTGGATCGGGCGCCGGCAAGGCCTTGCTGGCCAATCTGGCCCGGCGCTGCGTGGACGAGAATCTGGGCCGGCTGGAATGGTCGGTGCTGGACTGGAACGCCCCGTCCATCGCCTTCTATGACAGCCTCGGCGCTGCGGCGCTGGACGAATGGATCATCCGGCGGATGACCGGCGACGCGCTACGCAAGCTGGCGGGGATCTGACCTCTTAGTTCAAGGTCGGCCGCTTGGCCCGCTCGGCCTCGTATTCAGCATTTCGGGCCCAAACCGAACGGATCACGATCCCGACGGCAGGGTCCTGGATGATTTCTGCCCGTTCCTGATCGGTCGGGCGCCGCAATCGCTTCACGTCGCCAGGCACGCAGACGGCGATGCAGCCGCAGCCGTGGCAGATGACGGCGTCTCCGAAGGCGTCGCGGTCTTCAGGGGTGACGCCGACGGCGCGGGCCAGCCCGCAAATGATGACGCCGCAGAAGGGGCAGGGACCCACATCGACCTGTTTGCTGGGTGCGTTGCTGGACATGTATCCACCATGAACAAATAAGCAACATTCATGGCCGCCTTGCGAGGCTTTGGAAAGAAGATTCGGCAATGCCGCCTTCAATCCAGCCGGTCGGCTTTCCGCAGTTCCGGGAACAACCAAGCCCACAGACCCGTGACGCCCAGCGCGCCGATCCCGCCGAACACCGCCGCCCCGACCGGGCCCATGAACCAGGCTGCGACGCCGCTTTCGGCCTCGCCCAGTTCGTTGGAGGCGCTGATGAACACGCCCGAGACGGCACCGACACGGCCGCGCATGGCGTCGGGGGTGACGATCTGCACCAGGGTCTGGCGGACATAGACGCTGAGCATGTCGGCCCCGCCCAGCAGGGCCAGGGCTCCGACGGACAGCCACATTAGCTGCGAGAGGCCAAAGACCACCGTGGCCGCGCCGAACACCGCTACACCCGCGAACATGATCCGGCCCGCATGGCGGCGGATGGGGTTGCTGGCCAGATAGAACGCCACGATCGTCGCGCCGATGGCCGGCGCGGCGCGCAGGATGCCAAAGCCCCCCGGCCCCACATGCAGAACGTCCTTGGCGAACACCGGCAGCAGGGCCGTGGCCCCGCCCAGGATCACGGCGAACAGGTCCAGCGAGATCGAGCCGAACACGATCTTGTTGTTCCACACATAGGACAGCCCCTCCTTGATCAGTTCCAGCCGCGAGCCGGGCTGGGTTTCGGGCCTGGTATTCTTGCGGATCATCAGGGCCATGATCGCAGCGGCCAGATAGAGGACCAGAGACGCGCCGAAGGCCAGGGACGGCGAATGGATCAGCAGCAGGCCGCCGATGGCGGGGCCGATGATCGAGCCGCTCTGCCAGGACAGGGCGTTCCAGGCGATGGCGCGGGGCAGCAGGGGCCGCGGCACCAGCATGGGTCCCAGGGCGCTGCTGGCCGGCGACAGGAAGGCGCGGCTGGCCCCGAACATCACCGAGACAGCGAACACCGGCCACAGGGCATGCGAGCCGCTCAGGGCCAGGAGCAGCAGCACGCTGGCGCTGACGGCGTCGACGGCCAGGCTGATGGCGACGATGAATTTGCGGGTGCGACGGTCGGCGGTCTCGCCGGCGATCAGGGTCAGGGCCAGCAGCGGCAGGAACTGGGCCAGGCCGATCATGCTGACCAGGAAGGCCGACTCGCCGACCGACCGCGTCTCGCGGGCGATGGCGTAGACTTGCCAGCCCAGGGCCACCGACTGGATCTGCACACCCAGGGTCGAGATGAACCGCATGGCCCAGAACAGCATGAAGTCACGTTCCCGCAACAGGGCGCGGGTAGAGGTGTCGGGAGACGGGTCTTCGGCCGGGGCGGGAATGTCAGACATTGCGCCGCACCATACCGGCGCTTGGCCCCGCCGCAACGTTGTTGACCTGACAGAGGCTTGGCCCTACAGCGCCCGCAAGTTCATGCCCTTGAGGCTTGCGAGGTCCCGCCATGCGCCTGCGACGAATGACGCGCGATAGCGCCACGATCTGAAGCCCTCCCGCGCCTGGCGTCGGGAGCCCCCGACGACCTTTCGCATTCCGAAGGCTGATGACCTCCATTTCTCTTGTTCCCAGTTCCGCCGTTTCCGTCCCCGCGCTCGTCCTCGAGACGCCCGCCATGGAAATCCCCGTCACCGCCCTGATCGACCGGGTGTTTGGCCCCGGCCGGTTCGCCAAGGTTTCCGAGCGTCTGCGCGAGGGCAACCGCCTGCTGGCCGCCTGCTCGTTTGTCGCGATGCGCGAGGGCCGTCCGGTGGGTTGCGTGCGGGTGTGGCCCGTGACCATCGGCGGCGCGGCCGTCGCGTTCCTGGGCCCTCTGGCCGTCGATCCCGACGAGCGCAGCGTGGGCTTGGGCCAGACCCTGGTCGAGAGCGCCTGCGAGGCCGCCCGGGCCGCCGGCTGGGAAGCCGTTCTGCTGGTTGGCGACGCGCCCTATTTCACCCGTGCCGGCTTCTCGGCGGCGCATTCGGCGGGGGTCGCCATGCCGGGTCCTGTCGATCAGCGCCGCGTGCTGCTCAAGGCCCTGGTCGAGGGCGGCGATGGAGGCCTTTCGGGCAGGGTCGCGGTCGCCTGAGACGTTGCATCGCTTGAGCAGGGCGGCGGCATGGCCTACCTGAAGGCCATGACCGTCGATGCTCCCCCGACAGACCCAGGCCAACCCGGACTGGAAGGCGTCGCCGCCGCCGCCAAGGCCGCCGGCGAGCGCGGCCTGCCGCCGGTCCATCTGTGGCATCCGGCCCATTGCGGCGAGATCGACATTCGGATCCGCAAGGACGGGGTGTGGTTCCACGAGGGCACGCCGATCGGCCGCGAGGCCCTGGTGCGTCTGTTCTCGACCGTGCTGCGGCTGGATCCCGACGGCTATCACCTGGTCACGCCCGCCGAGAAGATGAAGATCACGGTCGAGGACGCGCCCTTCATCGCCGTCCGCGTGGACCGGGTGGGCGACACCCTGCGCTTCGAGACCAATGTCGGCGACGTGGTCGAGGCAGGGCCAGACAACATCATCCGGGTCGAGATCGATCCGGCCACCGGCGAGCCACGACCCTATCTGCACGTGCGGCGGGGGCTGGAGGCGCTGATCGCCCGCCCGGTGTTCTATGAACTGGCCGAGATGGCGACCCCGCGCGAGACGGCGGACGGCGCGGTGTTCGGGATCACCTCGAACGGTGCCTGGTTCCCGATCGCGCCGGCCGGGACGGTCGGCGCGTGACGCCGCAGGAACGCCGCGACTGGATCACCAGCCGGCTGGACCCCATCGAACACTACAATCCCAGCCTGGCCGATCCGGTGCGCTCGGACTTCGACCTCAATCCCGGCCTGACCTTCGACAATCCCCACGCCCTGCGCCCCGCCGCTGTGCTGGTGGGGCTGGTCGAGCGCGAGGACGGGCTGACCGTGCTGCTGACCCGCCGGTCGGACACCATGCGCAGCCATACCGGCCAGATCGCCTTTCCCGGCGGGCGCTGCGATCCGGGCGAAACGCCGTGGGTCACGGCCCTGCGCGAGGCCCAGGAAGAGGTGGGGCTGGATCCCGGGTTCGTCACCCTGTCGGGCCTGCTGCACGGCTATCAGACGGTGACCGGCTTTCATGTCACGCCCGTGGTCGGCTTCATCGATCCGGCCGCGCAATTCGTCGCCAGTCCCGAAGAGGTGGCCGATGTGTTCGAGACGCCGTTCGACTTCCTGATGGATCCGGCCAATCACGAGCGCCAGCACCGGGTGACGCCCAGCGGCGAGCGGCGCAACTTCTACGCCATGCCGTGGAACGACCGCTTCATCTGGGGCGCGACGGCCGGGATGCTGCGGGCCCTGTATGAGCGTCTGCATGATGAATCCACAGATCAAATCCCCGGTTAGGGCGGATCGCCCGTAGCGGCCGTCGCGCTTCCTGCCTAACAATGCCGCCCTTGCTCTTTGGGGGGGCTTTGATTGCGTAGGAGTGTGTTGCTTGAACACTGAATCGATAGGCATCGCGCCGTGGATGGCCTTGCCCGAGACCCAGGCCGTGATCGCGGCCCTGGAGGAGCGCGGCTTTGCCGGCTGCGCGCGATTCGTCGGCGGCTGCGTGCGCAACACCCTGATGGGCAAGCCCATCGACGATATCGACATCGCCACCACCCTGACCCCCGATCAGGTGATCGACGCCCTGGCCCATGCCGGCCTGCGGGCGATCCCGACCGGCGTGGATCACGGCACCGTCACGGCCATCTCGGGCGGCAAGCCCTATGAGATCACCACCCTGCGCCGCGACGTCTCCACCGACGGTCGCCGCGCCACGGTGGCGTTCAGCCAGGACTGGGGCCAGGACGCCGAGCGTCGCGACTTCCGCTTCAACGCCCTGTATGTCGATCCCGAGGGCCGGCTTTACGATCCTACCGGCGAGGGCGTGAACGACGCGCGCGAGGGGCGGGTGGTGTTCGTGGGCGATCCCATGACCCGCATACGCGAGGACTATCTGCGCATCCTGCGCTTCTTCCGGTTCCAGGCCTGGTACGGCCGGGGCGAGCCCGACCAGAAGGCCCTGGCGGCCTGCAAGGCGCTCAAGGGCATGGTCTCGGGCCGCGCCGCCGAGCGCACTCAAAAAGAGATCATGAAGTTGCTGACGTCGGAGGATCCGCGTCCGGCCCTGCGGCTGATGGCGGCGACCGGGGTGCTGGGCTCGATCCTGCCGTTTGTCAAATCCCTGGCCCGCTTCGACAGCCTGGTGGCCATCGAGACCGAGCAGTTGTTCGAGAACAATCCCGATCTGCGTCTGGCCTCGCTGATCCCCGATGATCCCCAGGTGGCCGAGCAGATGTCCGAGCGCCTGCGCCTGCCCAACAATGTCAGGGACCGCCTGGTCGACGCCGTGGGCAAGAACCCGCGCATCGTCAGCTGGATGAGCCCACGCGAGGCCCGCCGTTCGATCTACGCCCTGGGCGTGCGCACCTTCTGCGACCGCATCAAGCTGGCCTGGGCGGGTTCGGGCCGTCCGGTCACCGCGCCGCAGTGGCGGGGCTTGCTGGCCATGGCCGAGACCTGGACGCCGCCGCCCTTCCCGCTGTCGGGCGAAGAGGTGATGCAGGCCGGCGTGCCCAAGGGGCCGATGGTGGGCGAGGTGATGCGCGAGATCGAGATCTGGTGGATCGATCAGGATTTCATCGAGGACAAGTTCAGCGCCATCGAGCGCCTGAAGGCCGTGGCCCAGGGCATGGTCTACTGATGCGGATCGGTCTGCTGGAGACCGGCGCGCCGCCGGAACCGCTTCAGCCGGCCTTTGGCCGTTATGGCGGCATGTTCCAGAGCCTGCTGGGGCCCGATCACGCCTATACGACCTATGATGTCCAGGCTGGCCAGCTGCCCGGCGCGCCGGACCAGCACGACGCCTATCTCATCACGGGTTCGTCGGCGGGGGTCTATGACGACCTGCCGTGGATCGCGCCGCTGTCGGACTTTCTGCGCGCCGCCAGGGGGCAGGCGGCGCTGGTCGGAGTGTGTTTTGGCCACCAGATCATGGCCCAGGCGTTCGGCGGTCAGGTGGTCAAGTCCGACAAGGGCTGGGGCGTGGGCCTGCACCGCTACGCCGTTGCCCGGCCCCAGGGCTGGACCGACGCCGACAGCGTCGCCATTCCTGCCTCGCACCAGGATCAGGTCGTGACCCTGCCGCCCTCCGCGACCGTGATCGGCGGCAGCGCGTTTACGCCCTATGGCCTGCTGTCCTATGACGACGCGCCCGGGCGGAAAAAAGGGGCGATATCGATGCAGTTCCACCCGGAGTTCGACCCGGCCTATGCAGCGGCCCTGATCGAGGCCCGGCGCGGGACCCGCTATACCGATGCGCAAGCCGACGCCGCGATCGCCACCTTGGCCGCGCCCAACGACCGCGCGCGCGTGGGCGGCTGGATCGGGGCTTTCCTTCGTCAGGCAACTCAGCGCTCGGGCTCCAGTTGAGCGGGCTCCAGAGCGTTATTCGGCGAAGTGGATACCGGTTCGCCGCCGAAATAACGCGTCAAAACAATGATCTAGAGCAAACGACATGATTCAATCATGGCGACCTTTGCTCTAAGGCCACTTCACCGTCGGCGGCATCGAGCTGAGGATCGACTCCACGTTTCCACCCGTCTTCAGGCCGAACATCGTGCCGCGGTCGTAGAGCAGGTTGAACTCCACATACCGCCCGCGCTGCACCAGTTGCTGCTCGCGCTCGTCCGCGGTCCAGGCCTCGCCCATGCGGCGGCGGACCAGCTCGGGATAGACCTCCAGGAAGGCCTTGCCGACATCCTGGGTGAAGGCGAAGTCCCGCGACCAATCGCCGCTGTCGTGGTGGTCGTAGAAGATTCCGCCGATGCCGCGCGGCTCGTTGCGGTGGGGCAGGAAGAAGTACTCGTCGCACCAGGCCTTGTACTTGGCGTGCCAGTCGGGGTGGTGCGCGTCGCAGGCCCGCTGATAGGCGGCGTGGAAGTCGATGGCGTCGGGGAAGTCCTGCTGGCGCTGATAGCCGAGCAGGGGCGTCAGGTCGCCGCCGCCGCCGAACCAGCTTTTGGTCGTGGCGATGAAGCGGGTGTTCATGTGCACGGCCGGCACGCGCGGATTGGTCATGTGGGCGATCAGGCTGATGCCGGTCGCGAAGAACCGGGGGTCGTCGCCCGCGCCCGGCATCGACCTGGCCATTTCCGGCGTGAAGGTTCCAAACACCGTTGAGCAGTGGACGCCGACCTTCTCGAACAGGCGGCCGGGCATCATCGACATGACGCCGCCGCCGCCCGCCGCGCGGTCCCACGGCTTGCGCTCGAAGCGGCCCGCCTGGCCCGGATAGAGGTCGGCCGGGGCCTCGTCTTCCAGGCGCTCGAATTCCGCGCAGATCTGGTCGCGCAGGGTTTCAAACCAGGCGCGGGCGCGGGCTTTCTTGTCGTCGAGATCGGAAGCGTCGGTCATGACAGCCGATTAGGCGCTTGGCGCGCGCGGTGCAAATCCGGGGTTCTGCGTAGGGCGCTCAGGCCTCGAAGAAGCCGTCCGTCTGCCGCAACGCCTCGCCCAGCGCCATGGCGGCGGTCGTCGCCAGGTTCATCGAGCGGGCCTCGGGCTGCAGCGGGATCACCAGTCGGCCCTGCGCGGCGGCATGGACCTCGTCGGGGGCGCCACGGCTTTCGTTGCCGAATAAAAGCGTATCGCCCGGCTGAAACCCAAATCGGTGAAACGGCGTCGCGCCACGGGTGGTGAACAGCAACAGCCGTCCCTGGGCCCGTTCCGGCGCGGCAAGGAAGATATCCCAGGAATCGTGGCGTTTCATATGGGCCAGGGGGCCGTAATCCAGCGCCGCCCGCTTGAGACTTTTGTCATCCAGGGGGAAGCTGCACGGCTCGATCACGTCCAGGCCGGCGCCAAAACAGGCCGCGAGGCGGATTGCGGCGCCGACGTTTTGAGGAATGCCTGGTTGAAAAAGCGCGAGACGCATTCTAAGCGAACCACCACAAGGCTAGCAGGGACATTCTTGCGAATCGAAAGGGCTTGCGGACTCAGTCCGCGCGTCCGATAGGACGATCCAACCGTCGCCTTGTGGCGGAGATCCGTTCGCGGGTCGAGAAAGATACGGCGCCGAAAGGCGCTTCTCCTGGCCGGCCGGCTTCCCGGCGCGGCGGAATCGAAGGGTGACTTAGGTGGCCGACACCGCGTTGGGCGCAACGACCGAGCCGGAGCATGGGGCTGACCCCAGCCGGCGCGACTTCATTTACATCGCGACGATGGCGGCCGCCGCTGGCGGCGCCGTATCGCTTGTTTGGCCGTTCGTCGATCAGATGAACCCGTCAGCCGATACGCTGGCGCTGGCCTCGACCGAATTCGACCTGACCAAGGTCACCGACGGTCAGCAGGTGACGCTGAAATGGCGCGGCAAGCCGCTGTTCGTGCGCAACCGCACGCCGGCCGAGGTCCAGAAGGCCGTGGCCGATGACGGCGCGGCTCTCAAGGATCCACAGACCGACGCCGAGCGGGTCAAGCCGGGCAAGTCCCAGTGGCTTGTGCTGATCGGCTCCTGCACCCATCTGGGTTGCGTACCGACCTTCGGCGGTGGCGATTATGGCGGGTGGTTCTGCCCCTGCCACGGCTCGCACTACGATACGTCGGGCCGGATTCGTAAGGGCCCGGCTCCTACGAACCTGGCGGTTCCGGAGTACGAGTTCCTGTCCGACACCAAGGTCAAGATCGGTTAAGCGAGATGAGCGGACATTCGACCTATGAACCCAAGACCGGTTTCGAGCGCTGGCTCGACGCCCGTCTCCCGATCGTGCGCCTGGGCTATGACAGCTTCGTCGACTATCCCACGCCGCGTAACCTGAACTACTGGTACACCTTCGGCGGCATTCTTTCGCTGTGCCTGGCGTCTCAGTTGATCACCGGCATCATCCTGGCGATGCACTATAACGTCGGCGACGCTTTCAACAGCGTTGAGCGCATCATGCGTGACGTCAATCACGGTTGGCTGATCCGCTACATGCACTCCAATGGCGCGTCGATGTTCTTCATCGCCGTCTATATCCACATGTTCCGCGGCCTCTATTACGGGTCGTACAAGGCCCCGCGCGAAGTGTTGTGGATCCTGGGCTGCGTGATCTATCTGCTGATGATGGCCACCGCCTTCATGGGCTATGTCCTGCCCTGGGGTCAGATGTCCTTCCACGGCGCGGTCGTGATCACCAACCTGTTTGGCGCGCTGCCGATCGTTGGTCAGAGCATCACCACCTGGCTGTGGGGCGGATTCGCGGTCGACAGCGCTACGCTGAACCGCTTCTTCTCGCTGCACTACCTGCTGCCCTTCATGATCGCCGGCGTCGTGATCCTGCACGTCTGGGCCCTGCACGTGGTCGGTCAGAACAATCCGACGGGCGTGGATCCGAAGTCGAAAGCCGATACCCTTCCCTTCACCCCCTATGCGACGGTGAAGGACGGCTTTGCGATGAGCGTCTTCCTGATCCTCTTTTCCTTCTTCGTCTTCTACATGCCCAACGCCCTGGGCCACGCCGACAACTACATCCCGGCCAACCCGCTGGTCACCCCCGCCCACATCGTTCCGGAATGGTACTTCCTGCCGTTCTACGCGATCCTGCGGGCGGTGCCGGACAAGCTGATGGGCGTGCTGGCCATGTTCGGCGCCATTGCCTGCCTGTTCGCACTGCCGTGGCTGGATACGTCCAAGGTGCGCTCCATGCGCTACCGCCCGACTGCAAAGGTCTATTACGGCTTCTTCGTGGTGGCCTGCTGCATCCTGGGCCTGTGCGGCGCCAAGCTGCCGGATGATCCTGTCATCCCGCATCTGAAGACCTTCCTGCTGATCGACGCCGATCTGAACAGCTTTGTCTGGCTCAGCCGCGTGGCAACGCTGTACTATTTCGGCTTCTTCCTGGTGATCCTCCCGGTCCTGGGTCTGAAGGAAACGCCGCTCCCGGTGCCGGACTCGATTGCTTCGCCGGCTCTGTCGCACCCGCCCGGCTTCCCGGCTCACGCGACCGCCGCGCCTGAGATGAAGGGCTGATCATGATGCTGCGCAAACTTTCCATCCTCGCAGCCGTCGCCGGCCTGATGATCGGCGGACCGGTTCTGGCCGCTGGGCATCCCCTGCCGCCCAAGGACGTCCATTGGTCGTTCGAAGGTCCGTTCGGCAAATTTGATCAGGCGCAGCTGCAGCGCGGCTACAAGGTTTATCGGGAGGTCTGTTCGGCCTGCCACTCGATGAGCCTGGTCAGCTTCCGCAACCTCGGCGACAGGGGCGGCCCGTTCTACAATGCCGAGTACAAGAACCCGAACGACAACCCCTGGGTCAAGGCGTTGGCCAAGGACTACGAAGTCGCGGATATCGACTCCGAGACCGGCGACGCCATCAAGCGCACCGCCACAAGCGCTGATCGCTTTACCTCGCCCTACCCCAATGAGGCTGCTGCGCGGGCTGGCAACGGCGGCGCTCTGCCACCGGACATGTCTTTGCTGGCCAAGGCCCGCACCGGCGGTCCTGAATATCTCTATTCGCTGCTGACGGGCTATGTCGCTCCGCCGGCCGGCCTCAAGGTCGGCGCAGGCCAGCACTACAACCCTTACATGGCCGGCGATCTGACGGCGTCGTGGTCGGGCCCGCACGACAAGGTTCCGCCCGGCGGCTACATCGCCATGGCTTCGCCGCTCAAGGCCGATCTGGTGACCTTCGACGACGGGACCAAGTCGACGATTGATCAGCAGGCCAAGGATGTCTCGGCGTTCCTGATGTGGGCGGCCGAGCCCAAGATGGAAGAGCGCAAGGAAACCGGCTTCGTGGTTATCCTCTATCTGCTGCTGTTCTCGGGCCTGCTCTATGCCAGCTACCGCAAGGTCTGGAAGAACGAGTCGCACTGACCGTTTAGAACGACCGAAAAGATCAGGGCCTGGCGGTGACGCCGGGCCCTTTTTCTTTGGGCTCGGCGGGTGTCAGCCACAGCCGGCCCGCCTGGGTGTCAAGGCGCAGGCGATAGTCCGAGAGGATCGCCACGCCCACCGCACCCGCCACGCCGGGGGGCAGGTCGCCGGCTCTGACGGCCGCAACACGCTGCCGCAGGCGGCCGTCCAGCGACAGACCGGCCAGCACGCCGGCCGGCGTCTGGCGCGGACCATCGGCGTCGCCGCGGGCCCGCACCCCGCCGTTCGAGGCCGTGTCGAGGGCGAAGGCCCCGGTCAGGCTGGAAAAGCCGTCCGAGGCCGTGGCCTGCACGGTCGGCAGGCCGCCCACCACGGTCACGGCCAGGGCCAGGCCGCCGGGCCTGTCGGCCCCGCCCAGGGCCTCCAGCCGCAGGCGGCAGGGGGAAAAGTCGATGACCACCACATAGCGGTCGAGGATATCGGCGCCGATCACGCCGGCGATAGGCGCCACGAAGCCGACGCCGCGATAGTCGAGATCGCTGACGAGGATCGGCGCGGCCTCCACTCTCTGCCCGGCCAGCCGCACCGGCAGGGTGAGGTCGAGCCCGGCATAGCCGCTCATCTGGGCCTTGGTGTTGTGCAGCAGGGTGCGTGGCGCCGACAGGTCGATCACGAAGTCGCCGGCCATGTCGGCCATGGCGGCCGGGGCGACGATGGCGCCGTTCTCGAACCAGCAGGCCGTTTCGCCGGCCACGGCGGGGCCTGCCGCCGCCAGCGACAGGATCAACAGCAAAGCGGTGGCGGAGCGACGCATGCGGTGATCCTAGCCAAGCCTTTCGCGCTCGGCGACAGGCTCGCCGTCACTCGGCGTCGAATCGGCCTGAATGCCGCCGTTCAGGCCTCGCCCCGGTTGCCGCCGCCCCGCTGGAACAGTTGCAGGGTGCGCAGCATGGCCAGCCGCGCGCTGTCGGCGTGGTAGCCGCTGGGGGCCATGAAGGCGTGGCCGGCGTCGTACAGCCAGACGGGCAGGTCGGGATGGGCGGCCTGGATGGCTTCGACATCGGCCATGGGGATCAACGGGTCGGTCTTGCCGAAATGCAGGGCGGTGGGGACGGCCGAAACCTCCCCGATAAACTGCACGATGTCGCCACCGTAAAAACTGGATACACCCGATAAACCCGCACAGCGGGCGGCCGCCAGCCAAGCGGTCGTGCCGCCATAGCAGAAGCCCATGGCGAACACCGGACCGTCCAGGGCCTCGATACAGGCCTGGACGCGGGGCAGGGTGCTCAGGCCCCAGCCGGTGGCCCGTCCCATGGCCATGCGCTGATCGAGGATCGCCGGCTCGGTATTGGCCTCGGGAAAGGGCGCCTCGGCGGCGTCGAACAGGGCCGGGGCGATCACCTCATAGCCCTGCTGGGCCAGGGTGTCGGACAGCTCGCGGATATGCGGCGTCACGCCCCAGATGGCGTGCAGAATGACCAGGCCGCCGCGCCGGGCGTCCTGATGCGGCGCGTGCCAGGCACTGAACGGCGCGCCGACGCGGGTGGCCAGGGCGATGGGGCCGCCCATGCTCAGGCCGGCTCTGCGGTGGCGCTGGCCAGGAACAGGTCCAGGGTCAGCTGGCGCGCCGCTTGCGCGTCGGCGAGGTCGGAGTCGGGCCGGCCGTCATTGTTGAAGCCGTGGCCGCTGGCCTCGTAGATGTGCACTGCAACCTCGGGATGGGCGGCGGCGATCGCGGCCTTGACCTCGTCGGCGGGGATGTGCGGATCCTTGCGGCCCAGATGGACGATGACCGGGCAGGAGAGGGCGAACTTCGCCATCCCCGCCACCTGGCCGCCATAGTAGCTGGCGGCGGCCGACAGGCCCTTGCAGCGCGACGCCGCCAGCCAGGCCATGGTGCCGCCGTAGCAGTAGCCGACAAGGAACACCGGACCGCGCGGGGCCAGAAAGTCGATACAGGCCTGGATGTCGCCCATGGCGTTCTCGGGACCGTTGGCCTTGGCGTATTTCACGCCGGCCTCGAACCCTTCAGGGTCGTGGTCGGCGACGAAGCCCAGTTCCTGCCGGTCGAACATCGAGGGCGCGACCACCTCGAAGCCCTGATCAACCCAGCGCGCCACGTCCTCATGGACATAGTGATCCAGGCCGAAGATCTCCTGGATCACGATCACCCCGCCCCTGCGCGGCCCTTGAGCATGCGCGTGGGCGGCGGTGAAGACGAAGCCGTCATGAACGGCGGTCAGGGTCAGGCGGTCGGTGGTCATCGGCGCACGATCTTCCCGATATGAAAAACGGCCGGAGCGTTTCCACCCCGGCCGTTTGAATGTCCTAGACGTTGAACCGGAAGTGCATCACATCGCCGTCCTTGACGACGTATTCCTTGCCTTCGGCCCGCATCTTGCCGGCTTCCTTGGCGCCGTTTTCGCCGCCCAGCTTGATGAAGTCGTCAAAGGCGATGGTCTCGGCGCGGATATAGCCCTTCTCGAAGTCGGTGTGGATGACGCCGGCCGCTTGCGGGCCGGTGTCGCCGACATGGATGGTCCAGGCGCGGGCTTCCTTGGGGCCGACCGTGAAATAGGTCTGCAGGTCCAGCAGGCTGTAGGCCTCGCGGATCAGGCGGTTGAGGCCCGGCTCTTCAAGACCCAGGGTCTCGAGGAACTCGGCGCGTTCCTCGGCGTCCAGCAAGGCGATCTCGCTCTCGATCTGGGCCGAGATGACCACGCTCTTGGCGTTGTCCTTGGCGGCGCGTTCGGCCACCAGGTCGCTGTAGTTATTGCCCTTGTCGGCGCTGCCTTCGTCGACATTGCAGACATAGAGCGCCGGCAGCGAGGTCAGCAGCTGCAGCATGTGCCAGGCCTTCTCGTCGTCGGCGTCGATCTTGGCGGTGCGGGCCGGGCGGCCTTCGCGCAGCAGGGCCAGGGCAATATTGGCCAGGCGCAGGGTGTTGGCGCTGTCCTTGTCGGCGCCGACCTTGGCGCGCTTTTCCAGGGCGGGAACGCGCTTTTCCAGGCTTTCCAGGTCGGCCAGCATCAGCTCCATCTCGATGATCTCGAGATCGCTGATCGGGTCGATGCGGCCCTCGACGTGGACGATGTCGCCGTCCTCGAAGCATCGGGCCACGAAGGCCACGGCGTCGCAGTCGCGGATATTGGCCAGGAACTGGTTGCCCAGGCCCTCGCCCTTGGACGCGCCGCGCACCAGGCCGGCGATGTCGACGAAGGTGATCCGGGCCGGGATGATTTCCTTGGAGCCGGCGATCTTGGCCAGGGCGTCCAGGCGCGCCTCGGGCACAGCCACCTCGCCGGTATTGGGCTCGATCGTGCAGAACGGATAGTTGGCGGCCTGGGCCGACGCCGTCTGGGTCAGGGCGTTGAACAGGGTGGACTTGCCGACATTGGGCAGGCCGACGATGGCGACTTTAAGGGCCATGGATCTCTCGTGAATTTCGTTGGGGGCGACCTAGCACGGATCGGCGGAGAACGCGAAGGGCGGGGTCTTGCCTCACCGATAACCGCCCCCGATATCGCAGCCTGAAAAGGAGCCGTCACATGAGCCTTCGACCCGTCGTCAAGATCGTGAAGGGCGTGCCCGCTGCGGACGGCGACGGCGTGTTTCTGGGCAAGGGCGACACGGTGCTGGTCGAGGCCGTCACCGACGCCCGCGTGCTGTTGCTGGCAGGGCGGCCGATCGGTGAGCCGGTGTTCTGGCACGGACCGTTCGTGATGAACTCGCGCGACGAGATCGTGCAGGCCTTTGAGGATTTTCAGAGCGGGACGTTCTGCGGCCGAACAGCGGCTGGCGCGCCGGATAAGGGCCTGAGACGGTAGAGAACCGTCGCAGCTTCTGCTTAAGGGTAGTTAGCGGACTTGTTGTCCTCGTGATATGACCCCGGCCCCCCTCTTGCAGGCGTTAGACTGCCAGAGGCTACAGGCGTTAGGAGAAGCCCAAATGAGCAGGGTGCTGGTTATCGGTGCTGGCGGTGTTGGTTCGGTCGCTGTCCACAAGATGGCGATGAATGCGGACGTGTTTTCGCACATCACGCTGGCCAGTCGCACGAAGTCGAAATGCGACGCCATCGCCGCATCGGTGAAGTCGCGCACCGGCGTGATCATCGATACGGCCGCGCTGGACGCCGACGACGTCGCCGCCACCACGGCGATGCTCCGGGCGGTCAAGCCCGAACTCGTGGTCAATCTGGCCCTGCCCTATCAGGACCTCAACATCATGGACGCCTGCCTGGCGGCCGGGGTGAACTATCTCGACACGGCCAATTACGAGCCGCGCGACGAGGCCAAGTTCGAATACAGCTGGCAGTGGGCCTATCAGGACCGCTTCAAGGACGCCGGTCTGATGGCGCTGCTGGGCAGCGGCTTTGACCCGGGCGTGACCTCGGTGTTCACCACCTATACCAAGAAGCACCTGCTGGACCGGATCGACACGCTCGACATCCTGGACTGCAACGGCGGCGACACCGGCCTGCCCTTCGCCACCAACTTCAATCCCGAGATCAATCTGCGCGAAGTGACCGCCCCGTCGCGGCACTGGGAAAACGGCGCCTGGGTTGAAGGCCCGGCGCTGAGCCACAAGCAGGTGTTCGACTTCGACCAGGTCGGCGAGAAGAACATGTACCTGATGTATCATGAGGAACTTGAGTCCCTCGTGAAGTTCTATCCCGAGATCCAGCGCATCCGCTTCTGGATGACCTTCGGCGACAGCTATCTCAAGCACCTGGAGGTTCTGGAGAATGTCGGCATGACCCGGATTGATCCGGTGATGTTCGAGGGGCGGGAGATCATCCCGATCCAGTTCCTGAAAGCCCTGTTGCCGGAGCCGGCGTCGCTGGGTCCCCTGACCAAGGGCAAGACAAACATCGGCGTCATCGCCACGGGCGTGAAGGACGGCAAGGCCCGGACGGTCTACGTCAACAACGTCTGCGACCACGAGGAGGCCTATGCCGAGACCGGCAACCAGGCCGTCAGCTACACCACCGGGGTTCCGGCGATGATCGGCGCGGCCCTGATGCTGACCGACAGGTGGAAGGGCGAGGGGGTGTTCAACATGGAGCAGCTCGACCCCGATCCGTTCATGGACATGCTGAACCAGCACGGCTTGCCGTGGAACGTCCACGACCTGGCGGCGCCGCTGGCGTTCTAGGACCATGGAAACCAAGGCCGGCGATCCCGGCGCCTTTGCGGGTTTTGACCTTGGCCGGACGCCCTCGCCCTGCTTCGTCGTCGACGAGGCGGCGGTGCGGCGCAACCTCGGCGTTCTCAAGGACGTCGGGGCGGCGGGCGGCGCGCGCGTGTTGCTGGCGCTGAAGGCCTTTTC
>JANOSS010000025.1:0-23377 GCA_031415995.1 Caulobacter sp.
GGAGGCTTTGGCCTCTGCGGCATTCCGGAAAACCTGATCGCGGCGATCCGCGAGACGGCGGTCAAGGACCTCACGGTCGTCTCCAACAATTGCGGCGTCGATGGCTTTGGCCTGGGGATCCTGCTGGAGAACCGCCAGATCAAGAAAATGATCTCGTCCTATGTGGGGGAGAACAAGCTGTTCGAACAGCTGTACCTCAGCGGCGAACTGGAATTGGAGTTCAATCCGCAGGGAACCCTGGCTGAACGCATTCGCGCCGGCGGCGCAGGCATTCCGGCCTTCTTCACCAAGACCGGTGTCGGAACCCTGGTCTCCGAGGGCAAGGAAGTCCGCGACTTCGACGGCGAGCTCTATGTGATGGAGCGCGGCCTGACCGCCGACCTGTCGATCGTCAAGGCATGGAAGGCCGACGCCGAGGGCAATCTGGTCTATCGAAAGACGGCCCGGAACTTCAATCCGATGATGGCCACGGCCGGCAAGGCCTGTGTTGTCGAGGTCGAGCAAATCGTTCCAATTGGCGCGCTCGACAAGGACAACATCCACACCCCCGGCATCTATGTCGACCGGGTGCTCAAGGGAGCCAAGTTCGAGAAACGCATCGAACGGGTCACCACCCGCCAGAAGGAAGCCGTCTGATGGCCTGGACCCGCGACGACGTCGCCGCCCGCGCGGCCAAGGAGCTGCGCGACGGCTTCTATGTGAACCTGGGAATCGGTATTCCGACCCTGGTGGCCAACCACATTCCTGACGGCATGAGCGTCACGCTGCAGAGCGAGAACGGCATGCTGGGCATGGGCCCCTTCCCCTATGAGGGTGAAGAGGACGCCGACCTGATCAATGCCGGCAAGCAGACGATCACCGAGCTGGACTCCAGCTCGTACTTCTCGTCGGCCGACAGCTTCGCGATGATCCGGGGCGGACACATCGCCCTCTCCATCCTCGGCGGCATGCAGGTTGCCCAGAACGGCGACCTGGCCAACTGGATGGTGCCCGGCAAGATGGTCAAGGGCATGGGCGGGGCCATGGATCTGGTCGCCGGTGTCAAGCGTGTGGTCGTGGTCATGGACCATTGCGAGAAGTCGGGCGCGCCCAAGCTGCTGAACCGCTGCTCGCTGCCGATCACCGGGGCCGGCGTGGTCGATCTGCTGATCACCGAACTGGGCGTCTTCGAGATCAATCGCGGCAAGACCCCCGTGCGGCTCATCGAACTGGCGCCCGGCGTCACGGTCGACGAGGTGAAGGCCAAGACCGAAGCGGCCTTCGAGGTTGCAGTCTAGACAAGACCCGGCGAATACCGGGACGACTTCCGCGGCGCGTATCGAAAGGTGCGCGCCGTCTGCGTTTCGGCCGATGTACGCGCGACGGCGGGACCTGGCCACTGTCGCTCGTCTTGGCACAAGGCCTGCGCGCCCGGCTCGCGGAGCCGGACGCCCTGTCGTCCCATCAGGGAAGCCGGTTATCAGCCCCCGGGTTTCTTCGGCGGTCGCCGTTCCCTTGCTGAACAGGTCCGTGCGGAGGCGATGGCCACGAACGGCCCTTCTGAGAAGTTTCGAACGCCCGCTTACGGCGCGCCAACCCGTCAGAGCTTCGCCCGCCTGGAGGTGCGCTCGGTCCGATCAAGGAAGGCAAATACCCCCGCCCTCGCGCCGGACGCCCTGCCAGATGGCATTTCTAAATGGCAGAATCCGCGACATCTCTAACTGGGGGTGGGGGGGGCAGGCAATAGTTGTAGGCGCGAGATGCAATGTCAGTACTTAGCGAGTTAGACATGTGAGTCTCTCCGACCGTACGGCGGTCAATGGGAGATGGCTGACGTCGCCGAGGGGTGGGCCAGACCGTCCCCGATTTGTGTGCGCGGCTATAGCCAAGCTGTTAAGTTTCCCTTAAGTACGTGCTCGCGCTGGGGAGGCGGGTCAATAATGATGTCGAAGCGTTCGCGGAATATCCGCTAAGCGCTCGGTCGTTGTGGGGCAATCTCCGTGGCCTGCCCTTGAGGGGGCGACATTAACTATATTTGACACGGGGACCACGATGCCGCTGACTATCACTGCGCAGAATTACCTGACCTCGAGCAACAGCCTTGTAAACGGGCTCGGAGGCCCCAGAGGCTTCGGTGAGTTCACCATGGGGCCGAATGACGATAATTCGATCTACATCGATTTGACGCAGGTATTCGGCGCCGATGGGCTAAACATCAACGGCGCGAGCTTCACGAGTGGGTATCTTAGCAATAACGGATACTTCCAGTTAAATTCCAATACGGGCAACAGCGTTGTCCTGTACAACTACCTTTACGATGTAGACACCCGAATGGGTTCGCTGAGCACGACGCCGGGCGGCAACTCTACCGGCTCAAATCTGACCTGGTACGATCTGGACGCCACCAACAAGGTGCTAACCCTCACATGGGACGACGTTGGTCGGTATTCGTACGACGGTAGCTCGCCCCAGGCCTTCCAGCTCCAGATTATTGAAGGCACCAGTGGCGAGGCGGTCGCCGTCTTCCGCTACGAGAGCGTCAGCTTCGCTTATCCTACGGTGAGAGCGGATGTTTACGGAAACAATCAAAATTATCAAAATGTGAATTTGTTCCCAGCTGTTCCGCGCGACCAGCTCGACACCACGATGGGAACGAACGGCCAAAAGGGCGTTTTTGCCGTCGACCTCCTGACCCTTGGCGCGCCGGTTAACAGCGCGCCCACCGCCAACGCCGATACCGGCGTGACGAGCGAAGACGGCGCTGTGACGATCGCGGTGCTGGCCAATGATACCGACCCCAACGCCGGCGACACCAAGACGCTTGTCTCCGTGAACACCAGCGGCACGACGGGCTCGGTCAGCATCAACCCCGACCAGACCGTCACCTACAACCCAGGCGCGGCGTTCCAGTCCCTGGCGCAGGGGCAGAATGCTTCGACCAGCTTCCAGTACACGATGCGGGACTCGGCGGGGCTCACCAGCACCTCCACCGTGGCGGTTACCATCCAGGGAGCCAATGATGCGCCCAGCGTTTCCGGCGCTGTCACCGGCGCTGCGAATGAAGACGGCGCAGCATCCTCGCTGAACGCCCTGGTCAATGCCTCGGACGTGGACGCCGGGACAGCGCTGAGCGTGACGGGCGTGCCGACCAGCCTGCCGGCTCGGGTCACCTATGACGCCGTCGCCAAGACCTTCACGCTCAATGGTGCAGACACAGCTTACCAGTCCTTGACCGCCGGCCAGTCGACCACGGTCAGCGTGGCTTACGGCGTTACCGACGGCGCCGCTACGACACCAGCTTCGGTGTCTTGGACTGTCACGGGGACAAATGACGCACCGGTAGTCTCCGGCGTTGTCACTGGCGCTGTCGCGGAAGACGCCGCCGCCAGCACCCTCAGCGCCCGGGCCAACGCCACGGATGTAGATGCGGGCGCAGTGCTGAACGTTGTGGGCGTTCCCACGACGTTGCCGGCTGGCGTGACCTATGACGCTGATACGCAGAGCTTCACCCTTAACCCCTCGGCCGCAGCCTACCAGAGCCTGGGCCTTGGCCAGACCACCACGGTCACGGTCGCCTACGGCGTGTCGGACGGCACGGCGACCACCCCGGCCTCCGTGTCGTGGACCGTTACCGGCGCCAATGACGGGCCAGTCGCAGTGGCCGATGTGGGTTCGGTTAGTGAGGACGCGACGATCACGCTGAACGTGCTGAGCAACGACACGGACATTGACGCTGGCGACTCCAAGACGATCAGCGCGGTCGGTCCTACCGCTCTGGGCGGCGCGGTGAGCATCGTTGACGACAAGCTGGTCTATGTCGCCGACGCCGACTCCTTCGACTTCCTGGTCCTGGGGCAGTCGGTACAGGACACCTTCACCTATACAGTCAAGGACGCGGCCGGCGCGGTGAGCACAACCACGGTTGCCGTGACGATCAACGGCGTCGCCGACGGCGCTGACCTGGTGGGCGGCAATAAGTCCCAGATCTTGAACGGTACGGCGCTGGACGAAAAGATCAGCGGCGGCAACGCCGATGACACGCTCTACGGCAACGCCGGCGCAGACCGCCTCTATGGGAACAACGGCAAAGACCTGCTGTTTGGCGGCCAAGGTGGCGACCAACTGTTCGGCGAGAACGCCGCCGATGTGCTGGACGGCGGGAAGGGTAATGACACTCTGACCGGTGGCGCCGGTCCGGACACCTTCGTGTTCGGCGCGGACTTCGGCCGCGACGTTGTGACCGACTGGTCGGGTGAGGATACGATGCAGTTTGCGTCAAGCATCTTTGCCAGCTCAGCTCAGGCTTTAGCCGCTGCGGCTCAGGTCGGAGCAGATGTGGTGATCACCGCAGGCGCGAACCATGTTCTGCTGATGGGCGTCAGCCTCTCCAGCCTTACCATGAGCGACTTCTTTATCGGCTAAAACGCCAGGCGGGGCCGGGGAAACCCCCTGGCCCCGCTGCCCGGCCGCTTGACGTTGTATGTGCACCGTCAGCCCCGGACTAAGAGACTGACCCGAAAAGAAGTTGGGTGATTTCAGTCTCTTGTGATTCTGTTGGAGGTGCGAACCAACAACGGAAATCGACATGTGGACCGAAACCACCCGGCGCAAGCATGCCCGAACGGGCCTGCGGTATTTAGCCGATCTAACGGACGGGAAATGGGCGGTTCTGGAGCCGCTGATCCCGGCGCGGTCTCGGCTTGGTCGGCCGGCGAAATGGTCGCGACTGACGATCACCAACGCCCTGCTGTATATTCTGCGCAACGGCCTGCCGTGGCGGATGCTGCCGGGGGACTTCCCGGCGGTGACGACCTGAAGGGCGTTTCGGCTTACAAGCTGGGCGTCCGGAACGGACCGTTCGGTCATCCCTAGAGCCCTTTCCGACCTGATGGCTTGATCAGGGTCGGGCGAAAAGGGCTCTAAATCAGAAGTTTAGAGCGTTTTTCGATCCGATAACCGTTTCACACTTATCGGAAAACGATCTAGGGCAAAGGTCGCCATGAGTGAATCATGTCGTTTGCTCTAAATTCCTGTGGTGACGCGTTATTTCGGCGGCGAACCGGTATCCACTTCGCCGAATAACGCCCTAGTTCGGTGCAGCGCTTGGTTTCGCCAGCAGACCATCCACAGGCTGCAGCACACCGTTGCTGGCCAAACTTTCCGGCCCCGTGACCCGCGCGCTGGCACCATCAGAGGCGGTGGCGACGAGTGCCTCGCCGCCCCGCGTGAACGTCAACATATCCCCTGCCATGGTCCGCATCTTCGCGCCCTTGCCCTCGGACCGGTCTACGGCCGCTATGATGTCAGCGCGCGTCAGGGCTCCGGGCACGATGTGAGCGCGCAGCAGAGCCGCCCCCTCAGCCTTCATGGTTGGGTCGGTGAAATTCGCGCTCGTTGCGCCATTGAGAGCCGGGTCTGCCGGGGCGAACACAGTGTAGGGACCAACCCCGTCCAAGGCTGGGCGGAGGCCCGAGTTGTCCAGCACCATGGCCAGGCCGCTGTACGCTTTGTCGGCTTGCAGCGTGGCCGCCAGCGTCCGATCCTGCGCGCTGGCTTGCACCGCCGCTCTGGACTTTTCCATCCCGGACTTATCTGGGCGGTCACCACAGCCCGCGAGCGCAAGTACGGCTAAAGTTGTCAGCGCTAAGCGCGTCGTGATCGCCAATGCAAGTCTCCCACTCAGGATTTCTGGGTAAGCAGCTGAATGATCGACGTGATCACCTGCGTCTTCGGATCCACCTTATAGATTGCTCCGTCGTTATAGCGGTAGGCGGCGCTGGCGGTGTCGGAGTACTGGTCCCTGTAAGCTTGGGGGACGTTGTATACATCATATCCGCTGGGCATCTGTTGACCCACGGCGGCCGATTGTCCAGTCAATAGCGCGACCACCTGCTTGATCACCGCAGTCTTGGGATCGACGCTATAGATCGCGCCGTCCGCGTAGCGGTAATCATTGGAGTCTTCCAATCCATAGTATTCGGCCTGCTGGCGTGGCGTAGGGTCGTAACGGTACTGTGTCGGCCACAGGCTCCCCGCCGAAAGCGCGCCGCCTAGCGCCGGCACATAGCCGAGCAGCGAGCCCTGTCGGTCGTAACGATACTGGTATCCGGCGTCATATCGATGCACGGTGCCATCGGGCCTGTCCGAGCGAAAGTCATAGCGGGCGCGTTGCGCCTTCTTCGCCTGGCCCGGCGGCAGGCAACCGTTGTTTTTCTTCGCCAGCCCCGGGGGACAGCCCCTGATCACGCCATAGTCCCGATAGGCGACGAACACGGACCCTTGTTTGTACCGCTCTTGATCTTCGTCTCGCCTATTATCTCGTGCGGCCCGTTGACCCGGCTGATCGTCCTTGTGGCGCCCCTCATCACTGCGGTGCTTTTCCTTCTTGCCGTCGCCATCGCCCTTGCCAGGATGGTCCTTATGGCCTTGCGATCGTTCGCCGCCGCCACCCTTGATCTTGCCCGATTTGTCCTCTCCGCGCCCCTGCGCGAATGAGCCTTGGGAGGCGCTGACCGCGAGCAGCAGCGCAGCGGAGAGGGTGAGCAACTTGATCATGGGTCGTTCCTTAGTGCGGAGCTTGAACGTTCGGCACCCGAAACAGTTGCCCGTTAAGGCGCACGACGTTCGGCTAGTTCCCGACTGATGCTCCAGCCTGCGGCGCAATCTCGATCAGTGCGAAGGTTCGCCTTCGATAGAACGCGCCGCGCGGATCCCAAATTTGCCCGGCCGCCCAACGCATTGTGGCCCCGTCGCTCCTCGCCGACTGCTGGGTTTGCCAGGCCTGCCGAGAGGGTGCTCGGTTTGGGAACCGGTCACCGCTGGATTCATGCTGGCGGCGCTCAACGTGGCGATGGCGTTCTGTGCCAAGCTTCGATGAACCAGCGGCGCTCAGAATCGGTGGCGTGGGAAGTTTGCCGCGCCGCCGATCGCGCGCCGGCTGTTAATTGTCCGGCGGCGGCGGAGAGTCTGATCGTCCGCTCTCAGTCAGGCGTCCCCGTTGTGTGAGTTTGTGCTGCTCACCTCGCCTCAGCCTCCAGAAAACGGACCTTGCCAAGGTCGCCGCAGAGTCAGATTTTCCCGTTCCGACCAGCCTGGCCCCGGCGCTGCGGCGTCCTCCACCGTCTGCCAACCGTTTCGGCCCAAGGGCCTAAGTCAGCGACAGGAGTCCGACTGAACCGCCCTGCTACGGCCAACAGATCAAGTCGACGCCCGAGGGCGTTTTGCATGGATTCTTTATGAGATTTCTTGCAGACTGGCCGCCGAGGCCTAGAGTGCAGCCATGAGCAAGTTCGACCAGTTCAAGGCCAAGCTCCGCCCCGGGCAGACCTACCGCCGGGCGGAACTGGCTCAATGGTCGACGGCGGTCGATCGCCACCTCAAGGAAGCCCTGCAAGCCGGCGCGCTGACCAAGCTGGCCGGCGGGCTCTATTACGCGCCCAAGGAGACCGCCTTCGGCCAGGCGCCGCCACAGGACGACACCCTCGTCGCCACCTTCCTGAAAGGCGGCCCGTTCCTGCTGGTCTCGCCCAACGCCTGTAACGCGCTGGGGGTCGGCACGACACAACTGCACAACAAAACCGTGGTCTATAACCACAAGCGCCACGGCAAGTTCGCCCTGGGCGGCCGCACCTATGATTTCCGCATGAAGCCCACCTTCCCCAAGAAGCTCAGCCGGGAGTTCCTGTTGGTCGATCTGGTCAACAACCTCGGCCAGCTCGGCGAAGACCCCCGGGAGGGCCTGGAGCGGGTCAAGGATCGCCTGTCCTCAAGCGACACGGCACGCCTGAAGAAGGCCGCCCAGACCTATGGCTCCGAACGGGCCAAGAAGTTCTTCGCTCGCGCCCTCGCCGAGGTCGGAGTCCAGAATTCCGCCTGATTTCCTGCACAACCATCGCCAGTTCGGCGACCTGATCCGCATCGTCGGCGCCAACGAGAAGATCGAGCCGGCCCTGGTCGAGAAGGACTACTGGATCATGCAGAGCCTCTGCGCCTGCAGCAGCTGGGCCTCGCCTTCGAGCTGAAGCGCGGCACTTCCCTCTCCAAGGGCCACGGCCTTATCGACCGGTTCTCCGAGGATATCGACATCCTGGCCCAAGTGAAATCGCTCGAGCTGGTGCGGACGCTATGGTCCAGCCTTTCCAGGCAACTCGGAAAACGGCGAACATCATGGCCGACTGATTTCAGTTGGACGGCTTGTGGATTTCAGATAGACGAAGCTCCAGTTTCAATTGGACGCCACTTGGACTTCAGTGGTCATGTATCCTCGCCATGCCATCGACCGGATCCGCGAAGCCCTGGGCGACACCCGGGTGGTTCTCCTGGCGGGGCCGCGCCAAGCGGGAAAGACGACCTTGGCCCGCTCGCTCGCCGAAGCCAGCCGCACCTATCTGACCCTGGACGACGCGACCACACTCTCGGCCGCCAAGGCCGACCCCGCCGGCCTGGTGCGCGGCCTCGACAAGGCTGTCATCGATGAGGTGCAGCGGGCGCCCGATCTGCTGCTAGCAATCAAGGACAGCGTCGATCGGGACACCCGTCCGGGTCGCTTCCTCCTGACCGGCTCAGCCAATCTAATGACCCTGCCGCGCGTGGCCGACTCCCTGGCAGGCCGCATGGAGACCATCCGCCTGATGCCTCTGGCGCAGTCGGAGATCCGGGGACAGCCGGCGTCACGGTTTCTCGCATCCCTGTTCGCGGGACAGGCGCCGCCGCTTGGCCCGCCTCGGCTCGGCTCGGACCTGATCGACGTGGTCCTGACGGGCGGCTATCCCGAGGCCCTGGCGCGCAAGACCTTGGCGCGCCGACAGGACTGGTACGCCAATTATATCGAGGCCGTGGTCGGACGCGACGTGCGCGACATCGCCAATATCGACCAGCTTGACCGTATGCCGCGCCTGCTACGCGCCCTCGCCGAGCACTCGGGACAACTGATCAATCACGCCGGCGTCGGCGCCAGTCTCGATCTCAACCATGTCACGACGCAAAAATACACCGGCGTGTTTGAGCAGCTGTTCCTCGTGCGGACCCTGCCGCCCTGGCACAACAACGCCCTCAAACGGCTGACCAAGAAGCCCAAACTGCACTTCCTCGACTCAGGCTTGCTCGCGGCGCTGAGGGGCCTGACCCCCGAACGTGTGGCCGCAGACCGATCAAATTTCGGTGCGGTGCTCGAGACCTTCGTCTTCGCCGAAGTGCTCAAACTGACCGGGTGGAGCGACGAGCGCTTCTCGCTAAGCCATTTCAGAGACAAGGAGCAGGACGAGGTCGATATCGTCCTGGAGGATCGACAGGGTAAGATCGTCGGCTTGGAGGTCAAGGGATCAGCGACGGTGCGCAGCGAGGATTTCGCGGGCCTGCGCAAACTGGCGCAGGCCGTGGGTGATCGCTTTGCGTTCGGGGCGGTACTGTACGACCATGAACAGGTCGTGCCGTTCGGCGAGCGCCTGGCCGCCGTGCCATTGTCCAGCCTGTGGGGTTAGGGCTCGACACCGGTTTCAAGATATAGCCGTCCCCCTCGCGCTGCAGATAGCCGAATTTATGACCGGGGTTAGCCAGTGGGCTCGACCGTCCTCAGCCGCCGGCGGCGTCCAGCCGTGGCCAAAAAAACGTCCACCCGGCCGACAACTGTGGACATCGACATTTCGACGTCGGCGTCGGCGCTGGCCAGGCTCTGGCCGGTGAACGACCTCCCCTCCCCGATCCGGTCCACCCAGATCTTGCCGTCCGGGTTGTCCATGACCTCCACGACCATGCGGTCGGCGAGCGCGCTGGCGATCACCGGGCCCATGGCCTGCTTCAGCGCGGCGACCTAGATGTGCGTTATTCGGCGAAGTGGATACCGGTTCGCCGCCGAAATAACGCGTCAAAACAAGGATTTAGAGCAAACGACATGATTCAATCATGGCGACCTTTGCTATAGAGCCCTTTCCGACCTGATGGCTTCATCAGGGTCGGACGAAAAGGGCTCTAAATCAGAAGCTTAGAGCGTTTTTCGATCCGATAGCCGTTTCACACTTATCGGAAAACGCTCTTGCGGTCGTTAACGACGGGATGGTGCTGCGGCATCGGAAATCCAAATTGAACTGGAGCCAGCGGGGCGTGGGCGTCGCGTAAGGGCCGTCAGCCCAGGCTGCCGTCGTCATCGTCGTCGCCAGTCCATCGCAGGCTCGAGACCGGCGCGTAGTGGCCCGTCATCCGGCGCCGCGAGCCGGCGGTGGCACGACGCCCTTCAGGCTGGCCGGGGCCGCTCTGCGCGCGAACCCCAAGCCAGTCGATCTGAGCCGGCCCCGCGATGAGGTTGAAGGAGAAGGTTATGCAAAAGGACAGGGTCAGATGGACCCCGGGATCGGCCTTAGGCAGGGCTAAGCTCATCGCGGCCGACGCGGCTTTGCAGGCGGCGAGCCGGGCAAAACCGCCAGCGCGGCCGTGACAGTTTGTTTCGATTTCAGACTTCTCGTTGCGTCCGAGATCCGGCAATTTGGCATCTCAGGCCTAATGCCTGGTTCGGCGCCAAGCTGAGCGTCACCGTGACGATCATATAATCGCCGGCCCGCCGCCAACTCACCTCTCCATCGCAATAAAAGGTGATCGTTGCGTCGGCATCGAAAACAGCGGCGGGAAGATAGACTTGGGTTGGCTCGCTAATCTGCGTACCGACTATTATTTCAAAACCGAACGTCTTTGCGTCGGCATCATAAGACTGACTGATCAGTTCTCCCTGTGTCTGGCGAACATAGGGTCTGCGGAACCCCTCAATCGCCCGCGCTCCATCAGCAATGCCGCCAGCCTGGTCCTGCGACCAAATAGACAGGTCCTCCTGATTCCAACCGTCGCCGATCGCGGGATCATTGGCGTTGGAGGCAGTGTAGTTCCATTGAGTGGAGCTTAGAAGAAGGCGATCCATGGCATTGTACATAAGCCGCAGCGCAGCGACGTGATCTGACCAGATCTCATCTGATCGATCTCCATCAGCCCATCTTTGGTAGGCCTGCCCTTTGTTCAGATCGAAGGGTATCCCAAATTCGCCGATCAGGGTCGGCGCGCGCCCGGGCATCGCGTCGCCGATCGTCTTCAGACGCGTGAGCTGTGCCACATAGGCATCTTCGAGCGCGGGCCTTCCACTCAGCGCTTGGCCCGTCAGAAGATCGACAGATCGGCCAGGGTTGAAGCGTTTGGTGACCAGGGCGGCCAGATCGTACCAGTGACTGGCATTGACGGTTCGCTCCGGCATACCCTCTGGAAAACCGTGGAGGCCGCTAAGGGCGGCGAAAGGATCGACCTCGGCAAAGATAAGCCAATCGTCCCGGACGCTACGGACGGTTGCCGCGACCTCGCAAAAAAACGAGGCCATGAAGTCGCCTTCAGCCGTCACATGTCTTCCTTCAAGGACGCAGAAATGGTCAGGCTTCAGGCCTATTGGACCTTCAGGACCCTCTGCCCAAACGCCCGCGACCCTGAACGGGTCCTCTCGACCCGGCAGCCATATCGAGATCCCATCTGGATTGACCACACGATGTTCACTGACGCCCTTCCCAAAGGTATGAAAGGGTAAGGTTTGGGAGAAGCCTGACGCGACCGCCAAGCCGTCGAGCGGCGTCCACGCAGTTCCCGACAATGTCCTTCCAGTGTCGTCCAAGTCACGACCGATCCATCCCGACCCTGGTTCATTGAGCGTGTCGAAACCGATGACATGGTCCATGTCGGCGACCCGCTCAGCTACCGCTCTGACGGCACCCAGGTAGCGATCCCGCAGCCAACGCCCGACATTCACTCCGTCGATCTTGAACGCCAGAGCAAAGGCCTCGCCTGCAAAGAACAGGGTCCACATGATGCTATTGGCTGGCATGCGATAGTTCATCGCCCAGCTCATTTGGGGATAGGCGTCCTGCTGCCCCCCTACCGCCGGATCGTAGCGATACTGCATGACGTGGGCCGCGTCGGCAGCATGGAACTTCGTGAAATCAAGACCGACCGCCTCGAACGTCCAGCCCGGCGCGCCGTCACCGCCGCTCATCCGGCTCCAGACGTCCTGGTGGAAATCAATGAACACATGCAGGCCATGCGCGCCCGCCTTGGCGCAGATCGCGGCGAAATAGTCGAGATAGGCCTCGTCGTAGATGTTTGGGCCGGCATGCTCGACCGCTTCCCATGTCGTCAGGAGCCGTAGGCAGTTGAAACCCCAGCCGGCGATCCGGGCCAGATGGGTGTCGGCCTCTTCGAGAGGGAAGGGGCGGCCAACGAAGCTGACCGTTCGATGATCGGCAAAGTCAGTGGGCCTTGAAGTGTGGCCGTTGGGCGAGGTGGGCACCTTGCTGTCGCCGCCGAGATTTACGCCGCGAAGGATTACCTGACGGCCCGCTGCGTCCCGAAACCTGTTTCCGTCAATGGTCAGCCGTCCGGACTTCATGGTCGCTCCGCATGGGTGAGGACCGTGCGCCCAAACACACGGCCCAAGCAGGATATAGATCAAGGTCAGAAGCTGGCGCGGAGGGTCACGCCGTAGGCCCGCGGATCACTCACGAAGCGGATCCGCGAACCTGTCGTGATCACCGCCGGCGGGGTGACGCCTCGGTAGGTGGTGAGCTCATTGGACGGGTTGCACCCCGACAATTCAAGAGCCCACTTGTCCCCGGTCACGCCATCCTCGACAGCTATGCCGCCCACAAGCATCCCAAAGTGATCGGGTGGCGGGGCCGCCATCAACCGCTGCGCCATCGACGACAACCCGCCGCCCAAGCCCTTCGTTTTGGCCCTCTATCGAGACAAGATAGTCGTCACGGCTCATCGAGCGAAACGAGTATTGAGTCCTAGCCACCAGAAGGTCACAAATTGCGTTTTCCTGGCGCAAAATAGCAGATAAATACTGAAATATTGGAAGCGAAGAAATGAATTTTTACAAAATCTGATTTCAGAACTCGTCCCCGGCGTCCTGAACCCTGGCTGCGTCGCCTGGTCCATCCGGTTCACCCTGGTATTGACCTGATAGTAAACGGTTGCCTGCTCCTGGACCGAGGCGGAAAGGCGGTCACTCTGAGTGCCGAATAGTGTCGCACGAGCACCGAATAGGGCCTGCGACA
The DNA here is from genome assembly GCA_031415995.1 of Caulobacter sp. Taxonomy (GTDB): domain Bacteria; phylum Pseudomonadota; class Alphaproteobacteria; order Caulobacterales; family Caulobacteraceae; genus Caulobacter. The sequence goes on from JANOSS010000025.1 coordinate 13,056, forward strand.
GAGTGTCTGAGGCGCAAAAGCAGCGGGCTTTCCCCAAGGCTCTTTACCCGAACTTCGCACATCGGAACAATATTGGAGTTCCAGTATTTAGTCCGGCAAATTCATGACCTTGGCATCATCTTTGGCGATCTCCGCCGGGGCGTTCTCGCCTCTCCAGCCTTCCGAAATCAGCGCGCGCCTGGAATCGGCGCGCCTGGCTATCGAAGGTCGCTTTCTGGAAGCCGGCGACGTCTTGTCGCGGGCGGTCGATGGCGTGGGAGCCCTGATCGCTTCGCTCGACCGGATGGGCGAAAACCTCAATGCGGAGACTGTCACGACGACGACGGGGGAACTCGCGCAAGCCGCCCAGACACTGCTCTCGCTGCCCGAAAGTCTCGATGCGCGTCGCGCCCGCGTCGGGAATTTGGTCAAGGCCGGCGACGGCTTAGCCAGCTGCATCGAAGAGATGCGCCTGCATCTTGCCTATCTCCGTGTCTTCGCCATCAACATCAAGATCACTTCCGGCGGCATTCTCGCCGCCGGGCCAGAGTTCGCCATCTTCGCCCAGGAGATTTACGACTGCATTGAACTGGGCCGCGCCCAGCTAGACGCCTTCAACGACGACCTGATGAGGCTCGATGAGACTCTGCGAAAGGCGCTGGCGCAGGAACACGACCTGGGTCGCAGCTGCCTGACGTTGCTGCCCGCCGTGCCCGACGCCCTGATGGCCAGTGCCGCGGCGATCAGCGCCCATCACGCCAAGATCGCCGGCGTCACGGTCGCCGTCGCAGCCTTGGCGCGCGACGTCCAGAAGAAGGTCGGCGGCGGTCTCGCCGCCCTGCAGATCGGCGATATCACCCGTCAGCGCATCGAGCACGTCCAGGCGGGCTTGCAATATCTGGCGGAGGTCGAGCCCTCGCTTTCGCCCGACCAACGTCGGCAGACGGGGGCCTTCGTCCATCGCCTGCTGGCCGCCCAACTGGCGGCGACGGCCGAGGACTTCCACCGCGATGTCTCCAGGATGGGCGGCAGCCTGACGGGGATGGCCACCGACGCGTCCGAGATCCTGCGCATGCGCGACCTTGCCTATGGGCAGAATGACGGCGCCGAGCGCGGATTCCTGCGTAGTCTGGAGAGCCATGTCGGCCAGGCGCTCGGCCTGGTGGGCGACATGACCGCCGGCGAAACGGCGGCCGAGGGTGTCAGTCGCTCTGCCGCCGAAGCGGCCCGGGAACTGACCGAACGAATTGCCGGGATTCAGACCATTCGCGCCGATGTTCAGATGATGGCGCTCAACACGACCCTTAAATGCAGCCGCATCGGCGACACCGGTAAACCGCTCGCCGTGATCGCGGTCGAACTGCGTCAACATGCCATCCATCTGGAGAAGTCCGCCGGCCAGACGCTGGCGCTACTAGACGGGCTAACCGCGGCGGCCGAAGCGCCGGGACGCGACAGGATCGACGATCCCCAGGCGGGCAAGGCCGCCGCCGCTGCGTTCGTTCTCGGCGGCGCGGTGGCCCGTATCGCCAAGGCCGGCGACGGCGTCGAAAGCGATCTTGCCGCCGTCGCTGTTCAAGGTGCCGATGTCGTCGATATGCTGCGCCGCGCCGCCGGGCGTTTCGACTTTCATCGTCAGATCGGCTCGGTTCTCGATCAGGCGGCTGGCGATCTCATGGACGAGGCCGACGCGTCCGAGATCCTGACCGAAGATGTCGTCGACGTGCTACGCCCGCTGATGGATCGACTGGCCAAACAGTACACCATGGTTCAGGAGCGCGAGGTCCATCGCGCCTGGGCGGAGGTGCTGGGTGAGGACGTGTCAGTCGCTGCTGCCCCTGTCGAGGACCTGGATGACGGATTGTTCTGAGAGTCTGAAGCGGCATCGAGGCCGCCGCCCGAGAAGATCTCCGGCGGTCGAGCATCTGCTGACCTCGCAGAATTGCCTGTTAGGCTGCTACTGGCTCGGGCGTTAGCCCGCCGGCGCCCTCCAACCGGCGGCGGCGCGAAGGATTTCTTGGGCAAGGTTCTGAAGTGGCACGATCTTGTCGACGCAACCGCGTGCGATCGCCTCCTTGGGCATGCCAAACACCACTGAGGTGGCCTCGTCCTGGGCCAGGGTCCGGGCCCCGGCCTGCTTCATTTCTTCCAGACCATGAGCGCCATCGTCGCCCATCCCCGTCATGATCACACCGACGGCGTTGGAACCGGCCGATTGCGCGGCGGAGCGGAACAGAACATCCACCGAAGGGCGATGGCGCGACACCAGCGGCCCGGAGCGCACGGCAACACGATAGTTCGCCCCGCTGCGCTGGATCATCGTGTGAAGGTTTCCGGGCGCGATCAGTACCCGCCCGCGCAACACCGCGTCGCCGTCTGCGGCTTCCTTGACGTCGACCTCGCAAAGGCTGTTCAGCCGTTTTGCGAACGAGGCCGTGAACTTCTCGGGCATGTGCTGGACGATGACGATGCCGGGCGCGTTGGCGGGAAGCGCCTCAAGGACGATCCGCAGGGACTCGGTGCCGCCGGTCGAGGCGCCGATGCAGACGATGGTTTCCGTCGTGCGGGCCATAGCCCGGCCCGTCGGAGGCGGCAGCATGGCGTCCGCGCTGAGCTTTTTTTCAGGCGCATGGGGTAGATATGAGGGCGGGGCTTCGCGTCGACCACGAATGCGCGCGCCCGCCGCCGCCTTCACGGTATCGCAGATCCGCATCCGAGCCTCCATCAGGTGTTCGGCGACGCCCATCTTCGGCTTGAGGATCACGTCCACGGCCCCGGCCTCCAGCGCCTGAAACAGCGTCTCGGATCCGGCCTCCGTGAGAGAAGAACACATGACAACCGGGATCGGGTGCTGGGCCATCAGTTTGCGCAGGAAGGTGATGCCGTCCATGCGCGGCATCTCGACGTCCAGGGTGATGACGTCCGGCAGTTGTTCCTGGATCCGTCGGGCCGCCGCGAACGGATCGGCGGCGACGCCGATGACCTCGATCTGAGGGTCTGCCTCCAGAATTTCCGTCAGCGCTTGGCGGACGGTGGCGGAGTCATCGACGATCAAGACCCTGATCTTGCGGGGAGGCATCGGCTATCGGATCCTGAAGATCGTATTGGCGACTTGACTGACCGGAAGATCGAAGCCGGCGATGGTTTCAGAGTGCCCCAGAAACAGGAAGCCGCCGGGTCGCGCATGGCTGCACAGACGCCGGAGCACGCGCTCCTGGGTCGACTTGTCAAAATAGATCAGGATATTGCGACAGAAGATCAGATCCATGTCGCGGTGGATCGGATAGGTCTCGTCCATCAGATTAAGCCGGCCGAAAGACAGTTTCGCGCGCAGCTTGGCCACAATCCTCACCTCGTCACGACTCTTCTCACGGGACGCCATCAGGTATCGCTGGCGCAGCGCCTGGCCGACGGGCTCAATCATCGCCGTTTGGAAGACCCCCGCCACGGCGCGTTCCAGCGCCTCGGTGCAAAGGTCCGTGCAAAGAACGGAATAGTCCAGGCGCCCCCCATTACGGCGGTGCTCCTCAAGCACCATCGCCAGGCTGTAAGGCTCAGCCCCAATCGAACAGGCGGCGCTCCACGCTTTGATGGTGGGGCGGCCGCTCTCGACGAGCTGCGGAAGGATGTCGGACTTCAGAAAATCGAAATGGGTGGGCTCCCGGAAAAACTCGGTCTTGTTGGTTGTTATCGCGTCGATCAGGTGGATGATCTCCGTCTCCAGCCCATTCTCCTCGAACAGGTATTGGCAGTAGTCATCCAGCGTCTCGATCTCCGTGGCGCGCAGACGCCGGCGCAGGCGCCCCTCCAGCATGGTGCGCTTGTTGTCAGGCATCTTGATCCCGCTGTAGGACTGGATCAGCTGGGCGAGGCGTCGGAAGTTGTCCTGGCTTAACTGGTCCGGAGCTTCCGTGGGCTCGTACGACCGCGCCACCGCTGATCGACTCACGCAGCGCGGTCCAGGACCAGGGCGGCGGCTTCCTGGCTTGTCAGGAGCCGCGCTAGGTCGAACAGCACCAGGAACCCGCCCTCCCGGCGCACAACGCCGCGAATATAGTCAGAGCGCCAGGGCACCCCGATGTCGGGCGCGGCCTCGATGTCCTCGGAGGCGACCTCCACCACTTCCATGACGCGATCAGCGACGAGGCCCAGTGACAGGACACGATCACCTATGGGGATGTCGAGAACCAGTACGCGGGTAGTGAGTGTGGGCTCGATGGAGGCCAGGCCGAGCTTGACCCTCAGGTCCAATGTCGGCGTCGCCCGTCCGCGAACGTCGGTTAGTCCGAGAAGGTAGGTCGGGGCCTCCGGGATCGCGAACGGCTTCTGGTAGTCGAGAATCTCACGGACATAGTCGACCGGGACGCCGAACACCTCTGCGCCGAGGGCGAGGGTCACGAACTGAAAGTCTGTGCGCGCCTGAGCCATCAGGCATAGTCCTTGAAGGCCGCATCATCGGCGTCGGGCCCACCGTGGGCGACATCCAGGTCGAGAGCAAAACCCTTGGCCCGGGCCTGCATCGCGGCGACCGGACGGCGCCCGACGGCGGCGGCGGCGGGCTTGCGCTTGGCGCGGCTCTTCGGCGGCGCGGCGCGGCGGGCCGCCGGCGCGGCGGTTCCCCGGACGGTCTCGCCGATGCGGAAGAAGGCGATTGAGGTCTGGAGCGCCTCGGCCTGGCTGGCCAGTTCCTCGGAGGTCGAGGACATCTGCTCCGAAGCGCCGGCGTTTTGCTCGGTGACCTTGTCCAGTTGCTGGATGGCCTCGTTAATCTGCGAGGACCCGACGTCCTGCTCACGGCAGGCGGCGCTGATCTCGGTGATCAACTCCGCAGTCTTGCGGATATCGGGAACAAGGTTGACCAGCATTTCTCCGGCTGCCTGGGCGGCCTTTACCGTTTCGATGGACAGGGCGCCAATTTCGGTTGCGGCGGTCTGGCTACGTTCGGCCAGCTTGCGGACTTCCGAGGCGACGACGGCGAAGCCCTTGCCGTGCTCGCCGGCGCGGGCGGCTTCCACGGCCGCGTTCAGGGCCAGCAGGTCGGTCTGACGGGCGATCTCCTGCACGACGACGATCTTCTGGGCGATGACCTCCATGGCTTCGACGGCGCGCTTGACGACCTCGCCGCTGGCTTCGGCGTCCTTGGTGACCTGGCGGGTGATCTTTTCAGTCTGGGCGGCGTTGTCGGCGTTCTGCTTGATGTTGGCGGCCATCTGCTCCATCGAGGCCGACGCCTCTTCCGCCGCTGCGGCCTGCTCGGTGGCGCCCTCACTCACCTGTTGCGCGGCAGAGGATAGCTCCTCGCTGCCGGCCGAGACGTTTTCCGAAGCCGCCATAGCGCCGCTTACAACGCCGCGCAGACGCTCGATCATGGTGTTTACGTGGCCGAGGAGGTCGCCGATCTCATCCTGTGTGATAGCGTCGGCCTTGCGGGTCAGATCCCCATCGGCGACGGCGGAAACGGCGGTCACGGCGCGCGCCAGGCCGCGGCCGATGGTGAGCGAAATCCAGAAAGCCGTACCCACTGCCGCCAGCAGAGCGCTGATCACGATGCCGATCAGCGTGTTGCGGGCCGCGGCATAGATTTGGTTGTCTCCATCCCTTGCCGCCTTGAGCTGCTCACCGCTGAGCTTGACCAGTTCGTCAGTCTTTTCGAACATCGAGTTGTTCACCACGCGCTGGGTCGTGAACATGATATTCGTGGCCTCTTCGTTCTTGTTGGCCAAGGCCAATTCGCGGATCGTCGCGTCAAGCGGCGTGAACCTCCCCCATTCCTCGCGGAGCGCCAGCCACCTGGGCTTGCCCTCGACGCTGGCGATGGCTTCGGACTGGTCGAGCAACTGGGTGAATTCGCGCTTGGCGACATCGATCTTGGCGTCATCGGCCCGTTTGCTCTCGGGGTCGTTGCTGAGCACCATGTTCTTTTCGGCCCGCATGATCTGCAGCAACGTGATGCTGAGTCCTTGGGCATTTTGCAGTCGGGTAACGGGCCCCGAGATCATAGCAGCGGCGCTGTCGTTGATCTTGCCGAGCTGGACAAGGGCGAAGCCGGTGGCGGCGGCCTGGGTCAGGATCAGGAACCCGAAGGCCAGGGCCAGTTTGAGTTTGATGGTAACGCGCATGATGAACTCCGGGCGGGTCAGGTTGCGGGGTTGGAAGCCGAAGCGGCGCGCACAGCGCCGCCACGAGTGGCGAAGATCTGTTCGAGGTCGGGCACGACGATCAGGTCGCCGTTGCGCCGACCCAGGCATTTGATGAAGTCGGCTCGCCAGCGCAGGCCTACGCGCGGCGCCTCCTCGGTGTCGGCGATCGCGATAGACGTGACCTCGTGGACCTTGTCGGCGCGCAGGCCGATCAGCGTGGGCTCGCCAAAGAGGTCGTACTCGATGACGACGATGCGGCTGTCCAGGCTCGTCTCCCCCCGATGCAGGCCGAACGCCAGTCGCAGGTCGGCCAGCGGGATGACCCGCCCGCGGAAATTGATCACGGCGTTCACGAAGGGCGCGGCGCCTGGAACGGGCGTCTCGGCGCAGACGTCCAGCACTTCGCGTACCAGGCCAGCGTCAAGAGCGAAGGTTTCGCCGTGAACATTAAAGGTGAGGACCTGCATGGCCTCGCCCGTTGCGGTTGCTGTCATTTGCGGGCTCCTGATATTCGGCGCATCAGCTGGCGGCCCGCATCTGGCTGTCCTGCCGTTGAGCGGCCTCTACCAGGTGCGGCACATCCAAGATGAGGGCCACGCCGCCGTCGCCGAGGATGGTGGCACCCGAAAAAGTCTCCACGTCGGCGTGGAAGCCGCTCATCGACTTAATGACGGTCTGGTGGTCGCCGAGGATCTGGTCGACGACCAGGCCGACGCGGTCTTGGCCGGTTGCGACGACGACAATCTTTTGATGCGGGTCTGCGGCCTGGCTGGACGAGAACAGATCCCGCAAGCGAATGAACGGCACCAGCCGCTCTCGCAGGGTGATCACGCTGCGGCCCATGGAGCGCGCATCCTGTTCGGTGGTAAGCTCGACGCATTCCTCGACGGCTGCCAACGGGATCACGTAGCGCGCCTCTCCGACGCGAACGAGTAGACCCTCGATAATGGCCAAGGTGAGCGGAATGCGCAGGGCGATCTGCGATCCTTCTCCAGCATTACTCGTCATCGCGATCGACCCGCGAAGACCTTCGATGGTGCGCTTGACCACGTCCATGCCAACGCCACGGCCAGACAGGCTGGTCACGGCCGCTGCCGTCGAGAATCCGGGCTGGAAGATGAGCTGCAGAAGCTCGGCGTCGGAAAGAACCGCGCCGGGCAGGATCAAGCCGACGTCCTCGGCCTTCGCCCTTACCCGCGCCCGGTCGATACCGCGCCCGTCGTCGGTGATGGTGATGATGACCTCGGCGCCGGACTGGCGGGCGGCCAGCGTGACCCGACCGGCGGTGGGCTTGCCGGCCGCCAGGCGCTGTTCGGGGGGCTCCAGGCCATGGTCGACAGCATTGCGGATCAGGTGAACCAAAGGGTCGGCCAGCCGCTCGATCACCGTCTTGTCGAGTTCGGTTGTTTCGCCTTCCATCAACAGTTCGATGGTCTTGCCGGTGTCACGTCCCAGGTCGTGGATCAGGCGACGGAAGCGGCCGAACAACTGCGCCACCGGCACCATGCGCACGATCATCATGGTGTCGCGCAACTCGCCGGCTAACCGCTCAATCTCTTCAGAAATTGCCCGCAGATGGGATTCGGCGCTGCTGGCGGCGACCTGCTTAAGGCGCGACTGGGCGATCACAAGCTCTCCGACCCGGTCCATCAGTTCGTCAAGGCGCTCGGCGGGTACACGGACCGTTTCACCGGCCCGCGCGGTGCGGCCTTCCGAGGGCACTGGCTCGCTCGCCGCGTCGTTGGCAGGCGATGCCCTGTCCAGCGCCTCAGGTGGTACTTTAACGCCGCTCTCCATCGCCTCGATGTCCAGCATCATGTCGTCGATGACGAAGATGAACACCTCCTCGATCGCCGTGCGGGGCTGGTCGGTGTTGAGGATGACTTCCCAGGCCAGATGGCATTCCGTAGCGCCCAGCACCGTCAGCGGAGGGACGTCGCTGGTCATCGCTGTGACGACCGCATCGCCCAGGGCGCGCAATTCATCGAGCAGCGGAAGCGGCCGGGTGCCGTTAACCAGCGCGTCGACCGGCAGGCTGAAGCGGATTTTCCAGGTGACCCCGCTGGCAGATTGCACGCCGGGCTCAATGGCTCCATCGGCCGCGTTCACCGCCTGTTGAAGCTGGGCGAGGAGTTCGTCGCCGATGCTTTGCGGCGCGTCGCGCCCCTCGGCCAAGGCGCGCATATGGTCCTGGGCGGCCAGCACCGCGGCCACCAGGTCAGGGCTTGCGGCGACCTCGCCCTTCCGGACCCGTTCAAAGGCGCTTTCGCAGTGATGGGTAAACGCAGCCAGATCGTCGAAGCCGAACATCGCCCCCGAACCCTTGAGAGTGTGCAGGCCGCGAAACACCGAATCCACCAACTCCCGATCACCCGGACGATGGGTGAGGTCCAGGAGCCCCTGCTCGATCTGTTCGAGCAGGTCCTGAGCTTCCTGGCGGAAGGTCTCGGTCGCCTCGGAGCCACTCACGACGCCAGCACCTTGGCGACGATCTTCACCAACTGATCGGCGTCGAACGGCTTGGTAAGCCAGCCGGTCGCACCGGCCGCCTTCGCCTGGGCCTTCATCGTCGGGTCGCTTTCTGTGGTCAGGAAGATGATCGGCACCCCCGTATGGGCGGGCTTGGCGCGCAGCGTCCGGATCATCGTGAGACCGTCCATCACCGGCATGTTCAGGTCGGTGATGATCAGGTCGAAGCGCGTGGCGTCGGCCTTGGCCACGCCGGCCGAACCGTCGCCGGCCTCGGCGACCGTATGTCCCTCAGCGGTCAGGGCGATGCGGATTGCCACCCGAATGCTGGCGGAATCATCCACCGTCAGGATCGACGCCATTAGGGACACTCACTTTCGTTGAGCCAGAAAGCGCGGCCGTCACGGGATCGGACAAACCCGCCTCTTTGCAGGACGTCGAGCAAATCCCCCTTCGCCGGCGCTGCCAGCGAGAACGAGCCACCGGACGCGCTAGCAGTCCGTCGGGCGGATTCGAAGAGTTGGACGAAGCTGAGATCGACGCGCGCGTGCTCGTCGATTACTGCAACCAGGACAGACTCTGCCTGCAGGGCCTTGGTCAGCCGCGAATGCACGTCGTCGATATCCCGGATCCCGAGTTCGCCGGAGAACTCGATTATCGAGGATTGTTCATATAAATATTCATCCATTTTCTTGCAGGCTCCAGCACATTTTATTGCTATTCGCCGTGACAATTGTGCAATCGAGATTGAAATCGATGACGCCTATCGACCTGTCGATGGCAGGAATATTGTTTTCGCGTTTTGTAAAATATTCTGCGGAGGCGCCAAGAAGTCTCGCTCCTTCAAAAATAACTCGCATCCTGGTATCCTAAATCATGATTGATGTAGGAAAGAGCCGAAAATGCTAACAATAATTAAACAAGAAATTGTCTCACTTACATCCAACTCAGAGATGCAGTTATTTCCGAACTATTCGAAAAATAGTTGAATGTAAATTTTGTCTTAATAGAAATATTGCTCTAAAAATCCGGGAGCCAAAATTCAGGAAAAAGTAAACAAAACAATGACGCTCTAGGCTTCAAAACTTATTACTGCTTCGTTAATTCTGGGCGCGGTGTTATTCTCGTCCGAAGGTGCCCGTCTTGTGATGGTCGTCACCCTGAGGGCTACGAGGCAACATGTCGCACCCGGCGATGGTGATCACAGATGCCGGCTTGGGGGCAGCGGGCCTCACCATCAGGTGGGTGAGCCCTGAATTCGAGAAAATGACCGGATACGATGCGTCGGAGTTGATCGGGCGCAAACCCTCGATGCTGCAGGGTGAGAAAACATCCAAAGCTGCGCTAGCCGCTCTGCGCCGGGCGATAAGAGCCGGCGCTATGCATCGGACAACATTGGTGAATTATCGGAAAAATGGGGAATCCTATCTTTGCGATATAGAAATCCGTCCGATATTCGGTGAAGTCGGCGAGATCATCTGCTTTCTGGCGATCGAGTCCGAGACGCAGCGCAAGCGGGGTAGGCCTCCAGAGCGCTTGAAGTGATCAAGTAAGTGGCGGGGATCCTGCTTGAGGGCATGCGCGACATTTTGCACGTCGTCAGAAGTTTTGAGACAGCCGGGCTGCGGATTTAGCGGAGGGTTGGCCTCATCTGGGGTTGATATCTAGGCGGCGATTTTGCGGTGCTGCAAGCGCCGATGTTCGAGGGTCTGTCGCTTGACGCTGGCGCGGCGG
>JANOSS010000026.1:0-4970 GCA_031415995.1 Caulobacter sp.
CTCGGCCGCCGAGAGCCTGGAAGCCAAGCGCACGCCGCTGATCTATCGCGTCCACGACACGCCCAGCCAGGAGAAGGTCCAGAACCTGGCCGAGTTCCTGGCGACGCTGGAGATCAAGTGGAACAAGGGCGAGGCCCCGCAAACCTCGCGCTTCAACAAGCTGCTGGACGAGACCCGCGATGGGCCGCATGCCGCCATCATCAACGAGGTGGTGCTGCGCACCCAGATGCAGGCCCACTACAGCGCCGACAATCTGGGCCATTTTGGTCTGAACCTGGCCAAATATGCCCACTTCACCAGCCCGATCCGCCGCTATGCCGACCTGATCGTGCACCGGGCCCTGATCCGGGCGCTGGGGCTGGGCAGCGATGGCCTGACCGATCAGGACATCAGCCAGATCAAGGACACCGCCGAGGTCATCACCTTCGCCGAGCGCCGGGCCATGGCTGCCGAGCGCGACGCCACCGACCGCTATATCGCCGCCTTCCTGTCCGACCGGGTGGGGGCGACGTTCAATGGCCGGATCACCGGCGTCACCCGCTTTGGCCTGTTCGTGAAGCTGGACGAGACCGGGGCCGACGGCCTGATCCCGATTTCGTCCCTGGGCGCAGAGTTCTTCGTCCATGACGAGCGCATGCACGCCCTGGTCGGAGAGCGCACCGGCAAGCGCTGGCCGCTGGGCCTGAATGTCGAGGTCAAGCTGGTCGAGGCCACACCCGTGACCGGCGGCCTGCTGTTCGAGATGCTGACCGAGCCGCTGCCGGCAGATCCCAAGGCCCCTTTGCCGAGGCTCGGCGCCCGACGTCAGGCGGCCGTGAAGCCGCGCGGCGGGTTGCCGAAGGGCGTTCGGCGCGGCAAGCGGCGATAGCATGCGCCCCGACCTCGACCAGTTCCACGCCATCGCCATCAGCCGGCTGGCCCACCAGCTCAAGGCCGAGGGCCGCTCGGTCATCCACATGGAGTTCGGCCAGCCCTCGACGGGCGCGCCCAAGGCCGCGATCGCGCGCGCTCACCACGTGCTGGACACCGACGGCCTGGGCTATTGGGAAAGCCCCGCCCTGAAGGCCCGCATCGCCCGCCACTATGACGACAGGCACGGCGTCCAGGTCGATCCCGAGCAGATTATCCTGACCTGCGGCGCTTCGCCGGCCCTGGTCATGGCCCTGGCCTCGTCGTTCGAGGCCGGCGACCGCGTGGCCCTGGCTCGGCCCGGCTATGTGGCCTATCGCAACACGCTCAAGGCCCTGAACCTGATCCCGGTCGAGATCGCCTGCGGGCCGGAGGATCGCTACCAGCTGACCGCCGCCCACCTGGCGGCGCTGGATCCCGCCCCTGCCGGCGTCATCGTGGCCAGCCCCGCCAACCCGACCGGCACCGTCATCGCCGACGACGAGATGGCCGCCATCGCAGAGATCTGCCGTACACGGAATATCTGTATCGTCAGCGACGAGATCTACCACGGCCTCAGCTACATCGGCCCGGCCCGCTCGATGCTGGAGTTCGAGCCCAGCGCCCTGGTGGTCAACAGCTTCTCGAAATATTTCAGCATGGTGGGCTGGCGGCTGGGCTGGCTGCTGTCGCCGCTGGAGCATGTGCACCGGGCGCGGGCCTATATGGGCAACCTGTTCCTGACCGCCCCGTCGCTGAGCCAGCACGCCGGCCTGATCGCCATGGATTGCCACGAGGAGCTCGACGGCCATGTCGAGGTCTATCGCCGCAATCGCCAGCTGCTGCTCGACGCCCTGCCCGCCCTGGGCCTGGCGAAGATCGCGCCGCCGGACGGGGCCTTCTACATCTGGGCCGACATCGGCCACCTGACCGACGACTCGATGGCGTTCTGCAAACAACTGCTGACCGATACGGGCGTCGCGACGGCTCCGGGCGTCGACTTCGACCCGATCGAGGGCCACCGCTTCATCCGCATCAGCTTCGCGGTCTCGACGGCAGAGGTCGAGGAGGCTCTGCGGCGGATGGTTCCTTGGTTTGCGGAGAGGACGCCCGCCTGAACCCTTCTCCCCTTGCGGGAGAAGGTGTCGCCGTCAGGCGACGGATGAGGGGTTGCGCGGACGGAGCAGGGAAAACCCCTCATCCGTCCGCTTCGCGGCCACCTTCTCCCGCAAGGGGAGAAGGAAGATTCGAGCTACTTCTTCTCCAGATAATCCAGCGCCATGAACACTTCGGCCTTTACGCCGGTCTCCAGCACCGCCTCGTCGATGTCGAAATAGGGCGAGTGATTGGCCGGGGCGCCGGCGGCCGCAACGCTGGCCGGGCGGCCGCCCAGCTGAATGAACACGCCCGGGACCTTCTGGGCGTACATCGAGAAATCCTCGGCCCCGGTCACCAGGGCGGCGTTGTCGTCGACCTTGCCGGGCGAAGCTTTCGACAGCGACGCCTTGACCCACTTCGAGAGCGCCGGGTCGTTATAGGTCACCGGATAGGGCTGGGTGAACACGGCCTGCGCCTTGGCGCCGTAGCGATCGCCGATGGCGGCAACGCTGTTCTGCACCTTGGCGATCAGGTCGGCGCGGCGCTCGGTCGAGAAGGTGCGCATGGTGCCGCCCATCACCAGGTCTTCGGGAATGATGTTCTGGCGCATGCCCATATTGATCGTTGCGATGGTCACGACCGAGGGCGAGACCCCGACATCGACCTGACGGGCGGCGATCTGGTTCATGGCCTGGATGATGTCGGCGGCGATGCTGGCCATGTCGATCCCGGCCCAGGGCCGCGCGCCGTGGGTCTGCTTGCCCTTGACCGTGATCGCAATGCGGTCGGACGAGGCATAGAAGCCCATCGGCCGGTAGTTCAGCAGGTGGGCGTCGGCCGGGCCGATGTGCAGGCCGAAAATGGCGTCGACCTTGGGCTGGTCCAGCGCCCCGTCGCGGATCATCAGCTTGGCGCCGCCTTCTTCGCCGGCCTGGGGGCCTTCCTCGGCGGGCTGGAAGATCAGGACCACCGTGCCCTTGATGTCGGCCTTCATGCCGGCCAGCACCGTGGCGGTTCCCAGCAGCATGGCCACGTGGGTGTCGTGACCGCAGGCGTGCATCACCGGCACGGTGCGGCCTTCCCAGGTGGCGGTGACCTTGGAGGCGAACGGCAGGCCGGTCTTTTCCTCGACCGGCAGGGCGTCCATGTCGGCGCGCAGGGCCACCACCTTACCGGGCTTGCCGCCCTTGAGGATGCCGACCACGCCGGTCTTGCCGACGCCCTCGCGAACCTCGAAGCCCAGGGCCCTCAGCTCCTTGGCGACGATGGCGGCGGTGCGGACCTCCTGGTTGCCCAGTTCGGGGTTCTGGTGAAGGTCGCGGCGCCAGGCGATGACCTTGGGCTGGACCGCCTTGGCGGCGGCCTCGACCTTGGCCGCAGACGGCGCAGCCAGGGCCGGCGCGCCGTAAGCCAGGCCAGCCATGATCGCCAGCGTCGAAACCCGTCCAAACATGCGCGTCTTCCTCTGAAAAGCCAGCGGACATTGGGGTGCTTGCATCGGGGTGGTCAAGCTGACGTAAGGGGCGGCTTTGCGAATGGCGCGATCGGACTAAGCTTGAGTCATGGACGAGCCGATCGACGCCAAATTCGACACGATCAACGACGCCGCCGTGCGCGAGCCCGGGACGGGCGTGCTGCGACCGCGCCACGCCGCAACCCTGATCATCGTGCGCACCGATGCCGCCAAGCCACGCCTGCTGATGGGACGCCGAGCGGGCGGCCACGCCTTCATGCCTGACAAGTGGGTGTTCCCCGGCGGCCGGGTGGATCGCGGCGACTATCGCACGCCCTCGGCCAGCGAACTGGCGCCCGAGGTCGCCGCCCGCCTGACCCACCAGCCGCGCCACCCCAGCCCCGCCGCCCTGGCCCGCGCGCTGGGCCTGGCGGCCATCCGCGAGACTTTCGAGGAGACAGGCCTGCTATTGGCCCGCCCCGCGCCCTCACGGCCCGCCGCCGGTGCCTGGCGGCCGTTCCTGGCCCAGGGTGCCCTTCCCGACCTGGCGCCCCTGGCCTTCGTGGCCCGGGCCATCACCCCGCCCTATCGCAACCGCCGCTTCGACGCCCGGTTCTTCATGGCCTCGGCCGAGGCGCTGATCAGCCTTGACCGCCAGCCCGACTGCGGCGAACTGGACGAGATTGCCTGGGTGGATTTCGACGAGGCCATGGCGCTGGACCTGCCCAACATCACCCGCTTCGTGGTCGCCGAGATCGGCCAGAGACTGAAGGATGCTGGACGCCCTGCCCCCTTCATGCGCTTCCTTAACGGCGCCCGGAACCTGACCTATGTGTGAGCCGGCGCGTCTCGGCGGAGATCGACATGCTGGCCCTTCTGTTCGCGTCCGCCCTGGCGACGACGCCGGCCGCGCCTGAACCCGATATCAGCCGTCTGGCCTGGATGACGGGCTGCTGGATGCAGGTCCGCGCCAACGGCCGCGTCGACGAGCAGTGGATGGCCCCCGGCGGCGGGGTGATGCTGGGCATGAGCCGCACGTTGAAGGACGGCAAGGTGCGCGAGTTCGAGTTCCTGCGAATCGCGCCCGGCCTCGACGGCAAGCTGGTCTTCAGCGCCAAGCCCTCGGGCCAGGCCGAAGCTGACTTTCCGCTCAAGGAGATCACCGACGACACGGTGGTGTTCGAGGACGCTGCCCACGACTTTCCCCAACGGATTCGGTACAGGCGCGTAGACGCCCGGACCATTATCGGCCGGATCGAGGGCCAGATCGGCGGCCAGGCCCGATCGGTGGACTATCCCTACACACGGTGCCCCGCCGGCAATTGACTTTGGCGCATTGATGAGTATGTTCCGCGCCTCTCATTTCCAGCGCGCGGGTACCCTGCGCGATACCGCAGGGATTCGACCATGGCCAAACCGGCTTCAATCAAGATCCGCCTGAACTCGACGGCGGACACCGGCTTCTTCTACGTGACCAAGAAGAACGCCCGCACCAAGACCGAAAAGATGGTGCTGAAGAAGTACGATCCGG